>NZ_JBXWSJ010000003.1:0-147849 GCF_059613365.1 Ruegeria sp. BHSA163 | reverse complement strand
GTCACGTTGACGCCAAACAACGCCAAGACAACCAAAATCCCAAGTACAAAAACGGCCCAATAAACCGACGTCGCTATGAATCTTTTTAGCATCCTGGATATGGTCGGTATTTTGTTTAAACCGCGTTCTGTGACTCTGCGCACAAGCCGAGCAATAAACATCATGACCCAAACGGCGACCAATACACCAAGGCCCGCCATTAGCAGGCCAACTCCACCATCCCATGACACCAGCCATTGTACTGCGTTTTGGAATAGTGTTTGCAAATCGGTTGTTTTTAAAACACCCGTTTTCAGCGCCAGAATGTAATCAGTGTGCGGCTTCAGGTCTTCCTCGGCAGCTCCTTTCAAAGCCCATTCTTCTAAGACAAGCGTGTAATTATTTAAGACTCCCGCACCTGTATCATTCATAACATTAAGCTGAGACCTCAGATTATCTTCCTGAGATCCACTTGCCGATTGTAGGTTCACGTTGATCCTTGCAACGTCTTCAAGCAATTCACGAACATGATCCTGCCAAATTCCAGCTGACTCAGACAGTTCGTCAACGGTAAGTGGGACTAGCAATATCTCCAGTTCGCCGCTCGAAATACTCTTATCCACGACTTGCAAAAACAAGTCATCTTGCTCAACCTCAACGGGCTCTTGTTCCACCTCAGCTTCCTGAGCGTTTAAAAGGAAAGTGCTCGAAACAAATATAATCCCGGCAAGTATCCAAAGTACTGCTGGGCAATCGAAGCGCGCCATTTTTGTCCCTCCCCCTGTTAGGGAATTACGAAATCATAAACAGCGCTGAGAAATCCATTATTTTATTCGAAATAGTAGAAGTTTGTAGAATATTGAAATTCGATAACCGCAAAAAAAGCCCCGCATAATGCGGGGCAAAGGTAACACAGAAAAAGTCTTCCGTGTTGGGGAACACTTTTAGTACGTGGTTGCAATTCGGTTGGATCAAATTGCCGATTTTAGCAACTTGCGGACGGAAGATGCGGAGAGCATCCTCAAATTTGGCTACGTCTTTCCGTTGGCTACCACTAACTCCTTCCAACCAATTTTTGAATTTTGCGAAAGCCTGATATTAAAGCCTCCAGCAAACTATGGAGGTCCAATGAATTCGTTAGCCAGAATAACCCGAGGAATAGGTATCGCGTTTAAGGACGGGAGAGTTAAAGGAATTCTTGCCTTTACCGTAGGCATGATTTTTTGGGCATCTATGTTTTATCATTATGTTGAAGGATGGGGCTGGTTGGACTCTGCCTATTTTTCGGTTGTGACCATTTCTACCGTTGGGTTTGGTGATTTTTCACCTGAAACAGCAGCAGGTAAAATATTTACGATGCTTTATATTATTGTCGGGCTGGGCGTTTTTGTAACAGCAGCCACGACCGTCGCTGACTCAATTCTATCCCAAGATGACGACGATGCCGACAAGTGAAAAACGTCCCTTGTGCCGTTCAAAAAGCTAAGTCCGGCAATTTGTTCGTTGCATTTGTAGTTCAGCGCGTTTGGAATTTTCGCTGAACTACAACCTGATAGACGTCATCTCAGCAAAAAAATTGTACATAACTCAATTTTTGAGTGTAACATTTTCCTTATTAAACTTCGGAGGGATGGAATGGAAAAGACTCAAGACGCAAAAATAGTCGATCTCGCAATACGATTACTTTTCCTTGGACTATTCCTTTACAGTGCACTGATAATGGTCGCCCCACTTGCAAGCGTGGTTATTTGGGCGACAATTCTTTGCGTGGCGCTGTACCCGATTTTCGATTGGCTTCAAAGCAAACTGGGCGGGCGCAAGTCATTGTCAGCCACTATCTTGGTCTTGTTGGGGCTTTTGCTGACGTTAGGACCAATTGCGACTGCTGTATCGGGCGCGGCTGAGCTTGGCTCAGAATTTGCCGAACAAGCAGATCGCGGAGAGTTGAAAATTCCACCTGCACCGGAAGGCATAAAAGAATTGCCGCTAGTCGGAGGCAAAGTCGCGGACGTCTGGACGATGTTTGAGCGGAACCTTGATGGTGCCCTTGCCAAGTACGGCGCTCAAATTCTGGAGATAACCAAGTCGCTCTTTGGAAAGGTTTTGGGCATTGGCATTGGCCTGCTGGGGCTTGCTTTGTCTGTTATCATTATGGGTGTCCTTTTCAGCCCTGGCCCACAGCTGGTTGAAGGCCTGCAAAGATTTGCAAATCGTGTCTTTGCCCCTCGGGGAGGAGAATTCATAACTCTGGCAGGTGCCACAATCCGCAATGTCACCAAAGGTGTGATCGGCGTTGCAGCAATTCAGGCTGTTGTTGTTTGGGTGTTATTGACAGTATTTGGAATATCGTCGGCGGCAACACTGGCATTTGTCTGTCTCATTTTATCGATTATCCAAATTGGTCCCGGTTTGGTTCTGCTTCCGGTCATAATTTACGCTTGGAGTACCATGTCTGGCGGGTCGGCGCTGATTTTTACCATCCTTGCCATTCCAGTGACAATTATGGACAGTTTCCTTCGCCCGGTATTCATCTCTAAAGGGTTGGAAACACCTATGCTCGTTATCCTAATCGGCGTTTTGGGCGGCATGATGGCCTATGGCTTGATCGGTATATTCATGGGGCCGGTGCTGTTTGCGGTTTTCTATGAGTTGTTCAAAGTTTGGATCGACGCGCCGCCTGAAGGCGCAGACGCTGCTGAAGGAGCAGCAGAATGAGAAAGACGATTTGGACCACACTGGCGATAGTTCTATTCTTTCTGGTTTGGTATTTGGTCGCAGATCGCAAAACACCGTTTACCGGAAACGCTCGGGTCAAAGCCGTCGCCACGCAAATTGTTCCGCAAGTGACCGGGACCGTTACCGAAGTACTTGTGGAAAATGGTCAGGTCGTATCCGCGGGCGACGTATTGGTGCGGATTGACCGAAGGCCATACGAGATAGAACGCTCCAAGGCAGAAGCCGACCTAGAAGCCGCCACTCAAGAGGTGGGGGCTTCCTCGGCGGAAGTAAGCGCTGCTCAAGCTAAGCTGGCACGCGCGCAGAGCGATCTGGATACGATGCGTCTTCAGACGGAACGTGTTTTCGCCTTGGAAAAGAAAGGATTGATAGCCATTACACGGGCGGACGATGCCCGTGGGCAATTAGCTGAATCAGAAGCAAATCTGGAAAACGCGCTGGCGGACCTGGAAAAGGCAAAGCAGAGATTGGGCGACGAAGGGTTGGAAAACCCAAAAATTCAAAGAGCTCTGGCAGCCTTGGCCGATGCTGAACTCAATCTTGAATGGACGGAGTTGCGAGCCCCGGCAACAGGTGTGATTTCGAACCTGCTGATAGCACCCGGGACTTACGCGCGTTCTGGACAAGATCTTTTGACTTTCCTTGATGCCACAGATGTTTGGATTGAAGCATATTTTACCGAGAATAATATCGGTAGAGCTGAAGTAGGTTCACCTGTAGACGTGGTTTTGGATATGCATCCCGGACAGATTGTTCCCGGGGTCATCGAAAGTTTCAGCGCCGCCGTATCGCTAAGTGGTGGCGATGAGCCAGGTCAATTGGCAAGCCCTCCAAGCACCAAAGGGTTTTTACGTGAACCAGAGCGTTTCCCAGTACGAATAGTATTGCCCGGATATGAAGCTGGAAATGCCGAAGATGATCTTCGTTTTCAGTTAAATGGACAGGCAGATGTCATTATGTACCTAAGTGATAACTCTCTGTTGAACCTTGTGGGGCGTGCGTACATTTACGTAGTTTCCATTTTTTCCTATGCGTATTGAAGATCGCCGCTCAATTCTTCGGCTCGCATTCGGCGTGACCGGAGTATTCTCGCTTGGTCTGTTTTTAGGCTGGCCGCTTGCCGTGGTCGGAGCAGTATTCGCTGCCCTCTTTCTTCAGGCGCCCGCACCTTTGCCATTGGCGGCGTTTGGCAAACTATTCGTGTTTTCGATTGGGCTTATGTTCATTTCATTTTTGCTTTCATCGATATTTTCGCCCTACCCCTTGGTATTTCTTATCTTTGTAGCAATCGGAATTATTCTTTCTTTTGTTTGGTCGGTGTCAGGAGCCGGTGTTTTACCTGGTGTAATCGCATTGATGGGCGCCTTAATGATCCCAAACCTTGCGTTGCAATCGCAAGATTTAGCTTTGGTTCTGGTTTTCTGGATTCCTATGAATTTATTTTTTGCAGGATTTGCTTCAACGTTAATGTTTGTTCTCATCCCAGCCGAACCTCCAAGCGAAGCGCAGACAAAAAATGCTGTTCTGCAGGATTTCGACCCACATAGACGAATTGTCAGGATGTCCTTGGTTACTGTACCGTTCGCGTTGGTATTTTTTATATCCGGCGCTTCAACGTTACTCGTATTATTTTTTGTCGCATTGCTCAGCCAGCAGCTTGCGGCTATGCCTTCCGCCGGTACCACTGTCGCCAAAGCAATGTTGACAGCAAACCTCCTTGGTGCGGCGGTCTCGATTATCTGTTACGAAATCAACGTGATCGCGCCGATTTTCCTTACGCCAGTACTTTTGTGCTTTTTGTTCTGTCTGACGCTAGGCATTCTCGGAAAATCGCAAATTCCTTTGGCCGCCGCCGCTGGGTCCGCAATTACAACGGCCTTGATTGTATACGGCGGCTCAATCGCACCCTTTTCCGACGAGGCCGACGTCAAGAGTATCACACGCGTTCTACAAGTCGCTGGCGCAGCATTTTTTGTTATCATCGCTTACGTTGTGGTAGATGAATTCTGGCCAGAGCGAAACAAGCGAATTGCCAACTGAATTTCGCTAACTCCAATCCGAACTGCTACCGCAGTGCAGACACCTCAAAGTACCCCATCCCCAAGCAGAAGGAACCTCTATTTGGTCGCAGTGGCGAGCTTGCCACTGCTCTTAGCCCAGATTGCCGCAGAACAAACCAGCAATAGAGTTCTTAAGCGGGCAAAATATTATGGTTGATCCTGAACAAATTTCTAGGGTCATATTTCGCTTTGACCTTCGCCAATCTCTCACCGTTGTGACCATATGCGCCAGCCATGTGATCGGCCTCGTCTTCGGGCATGAAATTCACGTATGCACTGCCGGTCGAGTGTGGTTGCATCCGGTCATAAAGATCTCGCGCCCATTGGATGCATTCTGTATCTTTCTGAGGGTCCTCCCATCTCGTATGAACATTCATGATAAAATGGGCGGATCTTTGTGGATACGCAGTTGAATCGGCCCCCACTCGCGCCATCGCGCCACCCACGTGGGCAATGAAGACTTCGCAAGCTGGGTCAGGAAGCTGTGAAATACCGGAGAGAAGACCTTCGATTGCTTCGGGCGATAGTGAATCGAAGTCATGGCTTTTCCAATAATTTCTTGCCCCCGGCGTCAACAGTGGATCAAACGCGGACTGCCAGTCTGTGAACCTGTGCGGCGAGATCACATCGGCGATCGGGTCGCCCAGAGCCCTCAGGGCTGCAACAGCTTTTTCACCTTCTTCGATGCCACCGCTGTAGCAGGCTGCGAAGATCAATACTTCTCGGCCATGCCACTCTTCGGGCAAGAAGGGTAACGGCGGCGCCTTTCGCATCACGCTCCAAACGGTAAGCTCATCTGGAGATGTATCAGCAATTTTCGCATATTCGACCATTAATTCGGGCGCCTTTTCGATCGGGTGGACGATAAGCCCTGACAAAACTTCTGGTCCAAGGTCATGTAACTGGAACTCAAAGGAAGTCACCACGCCGAAATTTCCGCCTCCACCACGGATGGCCCAGAATAGATCTGGATGACTGTTGGGCGATGCCGTGACGATTGCTCCATCCGCTGTCACCACCTCAGCCGACAGAAGGTTATCGATCGTCATTCCGAATTTGCGTGTCGTCCAACCAAATCCGCCGCCAAGCGTAAGCCCGGCGATGCCCGTGGTTGAATTTATACCGGTGGGAACTATAAGCTCATGTGTCTGTGTTTCCCGATCCACATCACCCAGAACTGCCCCTGGGGCCACACGCGCCGTTTTAGAAACCGGATCCACGTGAACAGAACGCATGTGCGACAAATCCAACATAACCGTGTCGTCAGCCACAGCGTGACCTGCAATTTGGTGACCACCCGACCTAACGGACATAGCCAGACCGGCGTCCCTTACGAAGTTTACCGCATTTTGAACATCGCTCGCACCCAAAGCTCGAACCACAAACCCGGGGAAGCGTTCGAACATGCTGTTCCATGTAATGCGGGCTTCGTCATATTCCCGACTGCCTTTATGGTGAACTGCCCCGCGCAGAGATGCATCCAATGCATCTAATGCAGCTTGATCCACCGTTGACTTAGTTCCATCCAATGCCATCAGGTCGTACATGAGTTGGCCTTCCTTAATTAGGTCAGGCTTCCTGCGATACTGCCTCGGCTATCATGAAATTCCTCTGCTCACCTGTTCCCTGTGACGAGAGTGAATTTCATTTCAAGAAAATGGTTTAGTTCAGGCAAATATCCCCGGATCAATACGATCAACTGGCGTTATCACGTCCGCTGGAATGTTGAGCCGCTCAGCCGCCTTTCTCAGACTTTCTTCGTCAGGGGCTTCATACAGACAGTATGTTTTGCGTTTATCGGCACTCAGGAACGAAAAAATCCATTCAACACCCACTTCGTCGTTAATTTCTTTGATTTTGATTTTGTCATCGTCGCCGACATTCAACTGTTCGGCAAAATTTCTCTCAATAATATACCTAGGCATATGCTCCCCCTCGGCAATTTTAGGACGTTAGCTTGCTTTTCCTTCGAGTTTTGACCTTAGGGAAACCATACTCAGTTTCTGCGCAATTGCCAACGCTTCCGCTTCTAGTTGAAACGCCGCCTTCACGTCGGCGTTCGTCCCCCGACGCCTTAAGGCAGACGCATAAGCAGCCTTGCTGTGCGCAATCCACGGCGGCGATTTCATTCGAGTGTCAATTTCGATCGCCTTTTGAAACATTCGCTCGGCTGTTTCCCAATCCTTTAACAGGGCTGCCAAACTGCCCAAGCGCCGCGCAGCCGCACCCGTGCAAACCGTGGTCGCTCCGGCTGTAATGGTCAAATCTTCATACGGTTCCAATAACTTGTAGACAGTTTCAGCATGCTGGAAATGCTGGATTTCAACGCAAATGTCACTCAGATATGACAAAGTCGTGGAATACATAGCATCTGCTGGCAAAACGAAACCATTTTCCGCGATTTCGTTCAGTATTCGTTCAGCGGGTTCTCGATATCCCAGTTCTGCCGCAATAAGACCGAAACCAGGTTTCCAGGCAACGTCCTCGGGGCTTTCACTCATCAACCGCTTGATAACAGGAGCAACCTCGTGCAGGCGACTCTGCTCTCTTCGGATCGTGAACATTTGAACACCAAAAACTCCTTCCACATGCTCGCCATGCGTTTTCCTGCCGATTTTCACGGCTTCAGTAGCGTGTTTTTCCGCCTGCTCGAATTCTCCGGCCATAATCGCAACCATAGCGCGAGCATGCTTCTGAACCCAATAGAGCTGTAGGTGATTGTCCTTCTTCGATATCTCTGTCAGCAGTTCAAGCGCGTGATCCATCACTTCACGGTCAGCCATTTCTGCCCCTACGAAAATGCTAAGAGTTCGGTCCCTTCCCTGATCAATACTTCCGAGCTTTTCGGCAACCCGGTGCATCGCTTCCAGGTTTTCGCGCCAATTCCGCGCATCGTTCTCTTTCCTCGCAACAAACGGTGCTCCAAAATGCATCATCATTACGGAGAACTGAGATTTGTGATCACCAAGCTGCGCAGCCAGTTCCATTGACTGTTGACCGTAACGTGCACCTTCGGCGAACTGACCGATAAACATGTACGCGCGCGCAAGCTGGCTCATCAAACTGCACCGCCGAACTTCGTCATGGTCCGCCAAGTCCCCAAGTGCATCCAAGCAAAGTTGAATGGCCTGGTCGTGGCGTTCGCTTGACATCATACAAGAGTCCGCAAAGTGGTGCGCGGCGTCGGCCGCGAGTTCTACATGGCGAATGTGCCTTGCCGCGTCCGAGGCTTCTTTTAACGTTGCAATCCCTTCAGGCAGTTGGCCCAAGCTATCGTGGCTTCGCCCAACAAGAATTTTGCTAATGACCCTCTCTACTCCCGCGTCTTCTCCAAGCTGTTCTGCGGCCTTGAGTGTTTCTTTGGCATTTGCCATTGCCTCTTGGCTCGCTGACCTCGACAAAGCCATTTCAGTGGCTCTGCGCCAACGGTCGAAGGCCGCGCTCCAATCTTCAGCTTCGGAAAGGTGGCGGGCAACCAATTCAGGACGACGCTCAATTTCCGCAGACCGCAATTGCAAAAGCGCTCGCGCTACGTCCGCATGTTGTTTCCTACGCGTTGATCCAAGCATTGATTGGTAAGCTGTATCCCGGATTAGAGCGTGGCGAAAAACGTAGTGCCCTCGGTTATGTCCGCTTTCAAATATCAATCCTGTCCGCGAAAGTTCCACCAGGCGATCTTGAACTTCGTCGTTTGACAGCTTCATCGCAGCACTCAGCAAACTAGGTTCAAATTCGCGTCCTATTACAGAACCTGTTAACGCAACCTGTTTGGCGTCTGGTGAAACCGCGTCAAGGCGTGCCATCAATGTGCCTTTCAACGAAGATGGAATGGAAAATTGACCAACTTTATCTACCATCGCGCGGGTCAGCTCTTCCACAAAGAGGGGAACGCCGTCGGTTTTCTCTATGATCGCGGCTATCAGCTCGTCATTTGGCGTCTTCCCAGAAATTGCACGCATCAGGTTGGCAACATGATCTGTATCGAACCTACGAAGTTGCAGTGTCTGGACGTGCGCGTCACCGTCATCGCGCGCCAGTTCCCATCCAGGTCTGTGGGTGATCAAGATCATCAACGGCAAATCAGCGCAAATTGCTTTGAAGCGTTCAAGCAATGCATGCGTAGATGGATCGATCCAGTGCGCGTCTTCCACACACAAAATGACAGGACGCACTTTCGAACGAATTTTCACCGTGTTGATCAAAGTTTGAATGGTTATGTCACGTTGTTCCTGCGGTGACAATTCCAGCACCTCTTTGGCGAGGGCACTCTGTGGCGCTACTAAAGCAGCAAATACCGGAAGTACTTGTTCCCAATCCAGACCAGGCCTGGCTTCCAGCATTTTGCGCACCTGACCCAGTATCTGGTCGTCGTCAAATCCAGGTTCAACACCTGCATCCTGGGAAATCCTTTGTGTAACGGGATGAAAGGGGCTGCTGGTAAGGTAAGGCGAGCAATTTAACCGTATGACGTCTGCACGGCCTTCTGAGGCGCTCTCAACAAGAAACTCCTCTGTCAGGCGTGACTTGCCGATCCCGGCTTCACCGGTAAGCAACACGACTTCTCCCAGCCCATCTTGTGCACGTTGCCACGATTGCAGCAGGATGCCTTTTTCATAGTCCCTGCCGATCATTTTGGTGCTGCTGTCGTCACCGTGTGATGCGCGAAATCTGCTTTCGGCACTCCGCTCTGAAACCACTTGCAAAAGGGTTCGAGGTTCTTTGAAACCTTTGAGCTCTGTTGTTCCGAGCGACGAAAACTCGAAAATCTTATGCAATGCAGCTTCGGTTTCCTCGGCAGGCAAAACAACAGTGTTGGGCTTTGCTTGTTCTTGAATTCGAGACGCCAGGTTGACGATTGGTCCGGTCATGGCGCCTTCTTCATAGGTGTTTTTACCTATTGTGTCGCCGACCACCACATCGCCGCTGGCAATGCCAAGTCTAACCGCCAAGTGTTCTCCATCAGGGGTTCGGAGTTCCTTGACCCGGTTGATAGCTTCCAGGCCAGCCTTTACGGCCCGTATCGCGTGATCTTCGTAAGCCGTTGGCCATCCAAAAAACACAAGGAGTCCGTCGCCTAAATACTTTGCTACGTAGCCACCGAAACGGCTAATGGCTCCGGCCACTGCATCTTGGTAGCGTTGCAATAGGTCCCGCATGTCTTCGGGATCAAGGCTGTTGGTCATTTCCGTCGAGCCAACCAAATCTGCAAACAAGACAGTTAGGTGGCGTCGCTCAGCAAGCGCGTTGCGTGAATGTTTGCCTACCGCCGCTGTGTCTGCTTTGGTCTCTTCCGGACCGACCGCCTGTTTGAAGTCCACAGATTGCGCGTCGGTCGCTTCAGATGGTTGCGGAGAAGTCTCTTCGGTACCCGGCTTTTGAACCGCTGCGAGAATAATCTTCCTATGGCCAAGACTGACGCCAAGCTCTTTGAGATCTTCGTTTGTCAGTAACGGAAGAACCCTAGCGTCGACGTCATTTTCCGAGAAAACGTCAACGTATTGCCCCAGCCCGAGATCGTTCAGCCACTTTTCCATCTCAGTCTCCATGGATAGATCATGATGACTTGTCGATTACTAATCAAGGATACAGGCAGTTGAACGATGTTTACGTCCATTCAATTTGAACGTTGCGTTTAACGTCAAACCTTTGCCAGTTGAACAACGGCTTGGCAGGATACTGCGGATATCCGAGGCAAGATCAGTTAAGAAGGCGGATATTAGTAACTTTTAGTGGTTTTACGTGGGAAAAGCGTATGATGCCGTCACCGACAAACATCTGTCGGCTAAACGTAAAACTTAGTTGCCCAACCACTGTCGAATGTCATGAAGAAAAAATCGGAGAATAGTGTGTTTTCCAGACCTGCGCACTCAAAGTTAGTTATGTTCGCATTCTTGTTGACGACGCTGCCAAGCGACAGCATGGCAGCATCTGCAGCCGGTTGCGCTGGTGCCGGGGGGATTCCAGTAGATATAAACGGAGTAACAGTTTGTTCATTTTCTGGGAACGCCTGCCCTAGCGGATGGAGCACATATCGATCCTTGAAGCAGTGGCAACCAAAAACATGTGGCGGTTCACAATGCACAGGCAAAGATCTGTGTACAACAGGGCTTGAGTGGTCGGAAACTGCAACAAAGTGCATTTATGAGTCCGGTCGAAACTCCGAGGGGGACTGCATGCGCAAAAACGACTGTATTTCGGACACCGTCGCGCGGACAGCCTGCGCCAAGTAAATTATTAGCGAGCGAACAACCAATCACACAAAAGAGTACCAGTCCAAACCCGTCCGAAACTTGCAAACATCACTTGAAGCTGGCTTGTGCGGCTCGGTTAAATCGGCAGCAAAGCGCTTTGAATTCATTGAAAGCGCCCTGCTTATGCGAACACACTAATCGAGTTTGACCCACGCCGCATTTCGTGCCGAACTTTGCACGCATGCCGCGACGAACTTAACACCGCTGAGCCCATCTTGGACGGTTGGGAAGACAACTGAAGCGTCGGGTGACGCACCATTTCTGAATGCCTGAATTGCATCAGCGGCTTCACTGTAAATATTCGCGAACCCTTCTAAATAACCCTCTGGATGGCCCGGAGGAACGCGGCTTAGTCGGTTTGCCGCATCGCCTGCCCCTGACCCATTTCTGGTAATCAGCCGCTTTGGTTGACCATAAGGGGTGAACCACAGATAGTTGGGATCCTCCTGCGACCATTCGAGGCCACCTTTTTCTCCGTAAACACGCAAGCGAAGCGCATTTTCGTTTCCTGGTGCGACCTGTGATGACCACAACATTCCTCTTGCTCCGCCTTCGAAACGCAGCAATACATGTGCATTGTCATCAACCTTGCGCCCCGGAACAAAGGCTTGCAAATCCGCGGCAAGGCTTTCAGCCGTAAGGCCAGTTACAAAACATGCAAGGTTATAAGCGTGAGTGCCGATGTCTCCGGTTGATCCACCAGCGCCAGACCTTTCGGGATCAGTCCGCCATTCTGCTTGTTTGAAATCCTGCTGCTCTGTCAACCAATCCTGTGGATATTCGACTTGTACCACGCGGATTTTCCCGATCTCTCCGTTGGCCACCATCTCCCGAGCCTGACGAACCATTGGATAGCCGGTGTAGTTGTGCGTAAGGATAAACAAAGCGTCGGAACTCTCCGCCGCTTTCACTAGTTTTTTTGCATCGCTGAGCGTCGACGTAAGTGGTTTGTCACAAATGACATGAATACCGCGTTTGAGGAACTCACGCGCAGCAGCGTAGTGAACATGGTTTGGCGTAACGATCGAAACCGCTTCAATACCGGACTTCAGACGTGCTTCACGTATGGCCATCTGCTTAAAGTCATCGTAAACGCGCGCGAGACCCAGCGCCTCACCACTTTCTCTTGACTTCTCGGGGGTAGATGACAGCGCACCGGCAACAAGTTCAAACTTATCGTCCAGACGCGCCGCGATACGATGCACGCCACCTATGAATGCATCATTTCCGCCGCCAACCATGCCTAGACGAATACGACCAGATACTTCTTCGCTGCGTCCTGTAACCATCAGTCTATCCCTAACATTTTCCGGTTGGCTGCTTCGTCGGTTCCGCCATCCGCGAAATCGTCAAAAGCTTTTTCCGTCACACGAATGATGTGATCCGAAACGAATTGTGCTCCTTCCCGCGCTCCATCTTCAGGATGTTTCAGGCAACATTCCCATTCTACGACGGCCCAGCCGTCAAAGTCATTTGCCGCCATTTTTGAAAAGACTGCTCCGAAATCGACTTGCCCATCACCAAGCGAGCGGAACCGCCCAGCGCGATCAACCCAGCCTTGGTATCCCGAATACACGCCTTGGCGACCGGTCGGATTGAATTCCGCATCTTTAACGTGGAACATCCGGATTCGATCTTTGTAGATGTCGATGTTGTCTAAGTAGTCGAGACACTGCAGCACATAGTGCGAGGGGTCGTACAGCATACACGCACGTGCATGGTTGCCAGTACGCTCCAAAAACATCTCATACGTTATGCCGTCATGCAGGTCTTCACCCGGGTGAATTTCATAACAAACATCCACGCCGCACTCTTCGGCGTGATTCAAAATCGGCAACCAACGCTTTGCTAATTCGTCAAACGCCGTTTCAATCAATCCGGCGGGTCTTTGAGGCCAAGGGTAAACGTAAGGCCAGGCCAGTGCTCCTGAGAATGTAGCGTGGGCAGAAATACCCATATTCCGGGACGCCGATAGAGCTTTCTTAACTTGGTCAACGGCCCATTCTTGCCGCGCCTTCGGATTTCCCCGAAAGCTTTCTGCCGCGAACCCGTCGAATGCAGTGTCGTATGCTGGATGGACCGCAACCAGCTGTCCTTGCAGGTGGGTAGACAGTTCGGTAACTTCGACGCCGTTTTCTCTCGCCTTACCTGTGAATTCATCACAATAATCCGCGCTGGATGCCGCTGCATCCAAATCGAACAACCGCCCATCCCAGCTTGGGACTTGAACACCCTTGTACCCGCACTGGGCAGCCCATTTCGTAATTTCGTCCCATGAATTAAATGGTGCCTCGTCGCCAGCAAATTGTGCCAGAAACAAAGCCGGTCCTTTTATTGTCTTCATAGTGGTTCCTCCCCAATACATGGGCCTTTACGGCGGCAAATTTTCTTTAAGATATATGTCAATTCGAACGCAAACAACTTTGCTGAGCCAAGTTCCTCTTTGAATTCGATATTGCCGCAGTTCAACCCAGCTTTTACCTCGGACGAGGCACTTCGGTGCATCTAAACGCCAACTGATATTTCAAGATTTATTCAATTTGAAACGCGGCCGTAATCAAGACAAAATCATACCGACAACTGTATTGGGGAAAACGCCAATGACAGAATTTACAGTGAAACAGTTAAGCCGGTTTCCGGTTAAGGGTTTAAGCGCGGAGCCACTGACTTCTGTCACGATGAGCGTAGCCGAAGGTTTTCCGGGTGACCGAATTTACGGCTTTGCTCGGCACAACTCGGGCTTCGACCCACAAAACCCAAAACCTATTCCCAAGGATCGCTTTGTCGTGCTTTTGAAAGAAACGGCTCTGGCAGGTCTGCACACCCGATTTGATGCTCAATCGCAAGTATTAGAAATCCGAGAGAGCGGTAAATCGCGAAAATTCTTAATGCAATCAGGCCAGGAGCGTTCTGATGCGGCCAAGTTTATTCACCAAGTCTTGGGCTCGGCTGATCCGGAACCCCCCACCTTTGTTTCCTCGGAACCACATCGCTTTACTGATGTATCAGTAGTGTCGCCGGTCATGATGATTGCTGTGTCTGTTTTGAATATTGCCTCTGTCAAGGCTCTTAGTCAGCAATTGAACAGAGACGTTCACCCCGCCCGATTTCGCGCGAACGTCGAAATTGACGGCCTCTCACCGTTTTCCGAGTTGGAGTTCGTGGGACATACGCTGGTTTTTGGCGATGTCAGGATGCGTATTCTTTCAAGAACGAAAAGGTGCGCGGCAACCGAAGTAAACCCGGAAACCGCCGAGCGTGATCTGAGGCTGCCCTACCTTTTAAAGAAACACCTGGGTCACACGGACATGGGCGTATACGCCGAAGTAACGACGAATGGCACGGTTTTCGTGGGACAATCCGGTAGATTGGAAATCTGATGCCTCAATGTGCCTTTTGCCCTATTCGAACCATCCTATATAGAAAGTGCGCACTGTGACCCAGTCTGTAGACGGGCGACAAAAAAATCAACGGCTTAACGGCAGCAAGCTGAATTCAAGCAGTTCCACGCGTGGGCCGATCGTTTTCAATATTGAAGATCATCCCGTCTAAAAGCTCGTCCAGATCAGGGCGTGCCGCCGGACCATTCGATATGTCGACCAACATCAACGTACCGTCGGGACGTATTGCAAACGCTCCGGGTTCAGCAAAAAGATCAGATGTTTCCGCTTCGGATAGCGGCTCAGAAACATATAATCCAAGCGAGCGCATCTGAGGTACGGTTAATCCGTAACACAGGTTAAAACTCCAACCAAATTCATCGCGGTCTGCCAGCGCTTTACTTTTGCTGTCAGCAGAAACCACAATGACATCCATTCTATCAGTCCATTTGGTCAGTTGACCATTGAGCTTTTGCAAAAACCGTTTGCACCTAGGGCAATGCCGACCGCGATAAACAAACAGCATGGTCCAACGCTCACTCTGCCGACCGATCTCACGATAACCTCCGTCCACGCTAAGAAAACTGATCGGGGCTACGGTAGAGCCCACTTTAGGTTTTGACATTCTAATCTATCTCCGTTTCGGGGAACATTTAATTGGCCGCTTCCCGGCAGTTTTCTTTGGCATTTAAAATGAGCCCAAACTGAAAATTATTCGACACCATCGAAAAGTATTTCCCTCTTTCGATCTGCATCCTGTTGGCAAATTGAAAAGTCATCTTCATGCAGGAAACCTCGGGGGGCGTTCGCTATTTCAAAGTGACCGTAATTGTCGCGTCCTGCCACCAATGCCACCAGAGTTTTGGCGCCATTTTCTTGTTTCATAGAGGGTTTGATGAAACGCAGCGCTGCACCTATCCTTCGGTCGCCAGTTTCATTCGGCCCAGACGCGTGGAAAAGGTGCCCATGATGCATTGATGCCTGACCTGCGCGTAAAGCGGCGGCAACGGCGTCGCATTCATTAACCTCAACCGCGATCTCTTGGCCGCGCGACAAAAGGTTGTTTTCGCTGAACGTATCAACATGTGGGACAATTCGGCTTTTGTGGCTGCCGGGGACAAATTTCATACATCCGCTTTTTTCAGAAGCTTCAGAAATGGCGACCCAGCACGTTACTTCCTCAGCATCGTCCAGCCCCCAGTAAGTCAAATCTTGGTGCCACGAAACGATCTTGGGAGAGTGCGCCTCCTTTACAAACAAAGCGCCACTCCAAACCATGAGATCAGGTCCGAGTACCGCTGATGCGGCCTCAATCAATTTTGGATGACGTATGAGTGCGTCGAAGGACGGCAAAAGTCTGTCAGGATAAGAGTATAGGAGCTTAAGCCTGTCTGGATCATCTTTTAAGGCTTTCTCTGCTCTTTCGAAATCATCGCGCAACTCTTTTGCCTCTTCGTCGGTGAGGATGTCTAACGGAGCCACGAAACCATCCGTGTCGTAAGTCTCAAATATTTCTGATACTCGACTATTCATCGTCTCCTCATCGGTAAACCAGTTGAACATCTGTTTTATGACCGCGGTTGTACTCAACTTTCCAAGCGGCATTTGCATTGGCAACGGCTAAAGACTGTGTCACCTGCAGATCAATTGAGGATACGAATAGTCGACGCCCACAACCAAGGGAATTTTGTATGACGCTGGAAATCTTCAACTTGAATGGCGCAAGGGCGTTAATTACCGGATCGAGTCAGGGAATTGGGTTTGCTCTAGCGCAAGGGCTCGCGGGAGCCGGAGCAGAGATCGTTTTGAATGGGCGCAATACGGCAAAGTTGACCGCAGCAGCAACCGAACTGACAAGTGCGGGAGCGACCGTGCATGAGTTAGCATTTGACGTGACCAAACATGAAGAAGTCAAAGTTGCGATAGACAGGTTTGAAGCAACTACTGGACCAATCGATATATTGTTCAACAATGCAGGAATGCAGCATAGATGCGAGTTGCAAGATTTCCCTGCCGACGAGTTCGAAAATCTTTTGCAAACGAATATTGCGTCCGTTTTTCACGTTGGACAGGCGGTCGCGCGTCATATGATTCAAAGAAGAACCGGCAAGATAATCAACATTGCTTCGGTTCAGTCCGCACTTGCCCGCCCGGGTATCGCGCCTTACACGGCGACAAAAGGGGCTGTGGCCAACCTGACCAAAGGAATGGCGACAGATTGGGCGCGATATGGGCTAAACTGCAACGCGATAGCGCCAGGCTATTTCGACACACCGTTGAACGCCGCATTAGTTGCCGACCCGGAATTTAGCGCCTGGCTTGAAAAAAGAACCCCAGCTGGCCGATGGGGAAACGTTGAAGAATTGGTCGGAGCAGCAATCTTTCTCGCGTCAACCGCGTCCAGTTTTGTCAATGGGCATACACTCTATGTTGATGGCGGGATAACAGCATCGCTTTGATGGAAATATCCCGACAGGGATAGGAAAACAGCGCCTTAATGAAGACGCGATATCAATAGCTTGAAATCAAGGCCATGGCCACAACAGCCAAAAGCGCGACTGCCATGGCAATATTAATACGCTTGTGCGCCCGTTGACTGAGATCCAGACTCCCAAGCTTTACACCGGCACCAAGCCAAATTAGATGCACTGGCACCCAAATCAGGTTGAAAACCACAATTTTGGTCACGACTTCCCAGATTGGTGCATCAGGCATAAATGCAAAGCCAGAAAATAAGGCTGTGCTGACCACATAGGCTTTCGGGTTAATAAATTGCAGCGCCAAGCCGTTGAAAAAACCAAGCGGCGAGTTGGCCGGAGAAAACCCAATCTTTGAACCGGCGCTGGCAATTCGCCAAGCTAAATAGACCAGGTAACTGACTGACGCAAAAAGCAATAACGTCCTTAGAAGCGGTGCAGCCAATGCCGCAGCCGCCACGCCAGACACAACCAACATCATGTTGATGAACCCACCCAGCATCAACCCGGTTATGAATGCAAGACCGGCGCGAAATCCAAACGCAGCCCCAATTCCGGCCGTTGTAAGAACGCCGGGTCCCGGGGTGATGAGTAGAAAGAATACCGCGACGACAAATTCTAGCATTTGTCAGTGCGGTCTTTCACAAATGCCTGCATTCCGGAACCGCCGTGATCACCGACCCGTCGTGTATGTGTCGCAACAGATTGTCGACCGTCAGGTCACCCATAGCCGCACGCGTTTCTGTTGTGGCGCTGCCTGCATGAGGCAATAGCACAACATTAGACAATTCGCGTAAAGCTTTGGGAACATGTGGTTCCTTCTCAAAAACATCCAACCCGGCCCAACCAAGGCTGCCGTTTTGCAGAGCTTCAATGAGCGCCTCTTCATCTACGACCGAGCCACGGCTGACATTAATCAATGTGCCGCTTGAACCCAAAGCATTCAGCACATCCGCATTGACCATCTTGTTCGTCGATGGCCCACCCGGAGTTATGCAGATCAGAACGTCCACGTGCCTTGCCATTTCCTGCAGGTTATCGAAGTATCTGAAAGGGACGTCTTTCGGATTGCGCGAATGGTATGATATTTCAGGCGCCCACGGCTTCAGCTTGTCTGCAATCGCCTGACCTATTCGTCCAAGACCCAAAATTCCAACCTTTTGGTTATCCGCCGAACGTGTTAGTGGCGCATTTCCTTCTTCCTCCCACTGACCGGATCGAACATAGGCGTCATCGCGCAAGAGTTCTCTGTAGCAGGACAACATTAGTAAAACCGCTGTTGTGGCGACTTCGTTGTTCAAAACATCCGGAGTATGGGTCACTACCACGCCACGCTGCGCCGCAGCGCCTGCGTCAACTGCATCGTAACCGACACCATAGACGCTGATCATTTTTAGATTTGGTAAAGACGCCAAAAGGTCTGGCGCCACTCCGTCATGACCATTTGTGACAATGTGGGTTATACTTTCTGCGTCAAAACTGTCCAACTGGTGGATATCGAACGCTTCGGATAAACGCGATCTCATCCGTTCAGTTATGCCACCGATCTGTAATAAGTCAGGCATCTTGATCAACCTGTTGGCGCTGTACACCAAGACCATCGATGCGCAACTCCATGACATCGCCTTTCTTAAGATATACAGGTTCCGGTTTGATCCCCATCCCGACACCGGGCGGCGTCCCTGTAGAGATCACGTCGCCGGGATGCAGGGTGAACAGATGGCTAAGGTGCTCGATAATCTCAGCGACGGTAAAGATCATGGTCGCCGTATTACCGGTCTGCATGCGCTTTCCATTCACATCGAGCGTCATGCCCAGCTTCTGTGGATCCGGGACCTCATCCCGAGTAACCAACCACGGACCTGTTGGGCCGAAGGTGTCGCAGGACTTTCCTTTTGTCCATTGACCCGTCAATTGCGTTTGAAAATGCCTTTCAGACACATCGTTAACGATGCAGTAGCCCGCGACATGTTCCAGTGCTTTGTCTTTAGAAACATATTTTGCAGTCTTTCCTATGACGACGCCCAACTCACACTCCCAATCCGTATGGGTCGACCCGCGTGGCATGACTACATCATCGTTGGCCCCCACAATGGCCGAATTTGCTTTGAAAAACAGAATCGGGTGTTCAGGTATGGCCGCGCCGGTTTCTGCCGCATGGTCCGAATAGTTGAGTCCTATGCAGAGGAATTTTCCTATTTTCCCCACACATGCTCCAATACGATGCTCACCAGTGACGATCGGAAGGCTGTCCGGATCAAGCTCACGTAGGCGCGCAAGATTGGCGTCATCCAAAACATCACCTGTGATATCGTCAACATGCGCGGACAAATCGCGCAACTGACCGGCATCGTCTAACAACGCAGGTTTTTCTGATCCTGCGGCTCCGTAACGAACGAGTTTCATTTCAGTTCCTTTTAGTGATTATCGCGTGGCATGAACTGGCGCGCGATGTCTTTGTACTTGTCCGCCCCTTTCAGCGTCATTCCTCGATCCAGTCGATCGATTTTTTCGCGGAAAATCTCCTGCCATGGCGATTGGTTAGGTGGCATCGAATAACCGCCACTTGCCTCCAGTTCTCGGGCTCGCTCGTTTAGTACGTCCAATGGAACAAGCATATCAGCGGTGCCCTTTGCCAGATCGATTCGCAGCCGATCTCCGTTTCTCACAAGGGCAAGCCCGCCACCTTCGGCAGCCTCAGGAGAAGCGTTGAGAATGGAAGGACTTCCTGATGTACCAGATTGCCGACCATCGCCAATACATGGAAGTGCTTCGACGCCCTGTTTCAGCAGATATGATGGTGGTCGCATATTCACCACTTCGGCCGCCCCCGGATAACCTTTAGGACCGGCGCCTCGCATGATTAGGATACAATCGGCGTCGATATTTTCCGCTGGGTCATCTATCCGGTGATGAAAGTCTTCGGGTCCATCAAAGACGACGGCCCGCCCTTCAAACGCATCGGGATCTTCTGGGTTGGAAAGGTAAGCTTGGCGAAAGGCTGGCGAGATCACAGAAGTCTTCATGATCGCACTTTCGAAAAGGTTGCCGGATAAGTTGATAAATCCAGCCTGACTTTTGACAGGGTTGCTCGCCTGTTTGATCACGTCATCGTTCAATGATCGCCGTGATGACGAATTCTCGCCCATCGACTTGCCGTTCACAGTCAGTGCGCCTGGATTTGGCAGCAATCCCCCCGCTATCAATTCACCTACTACTGCAGGAACACCTCCAGCTTGTTGGTAGTCTTCACCAAGATATTTTCCTGCCGGCTGCATATTTACTAACAATGGGATATCGTGACCGAAGTTCTGCCAATCATCATTATTGAGTGGCACACCCAAGTGTCTGGCGATCGCGTTTAAATGAATTGGCGCATTCGTTGAGCCGCCAATCGCTGAATTAATTACAATCGCGTTTTCAAATGCCTCTCGCGTCATCACTCCGCTGGGGCGAAGATCTTCCCAAACCATCTCGACGATGCGTTTTCCGGTTTCATAACTGATTTGCCCGCGCTCTCGGTAAGGTGCTGGAATTGCAGCGGATCCTGGCAATTGCATCCCAAGAGCTTCTGCCAATGAGTTCATGGTCGTGGCTGTGCCCATGGTGTTGCAGTAACCAACTGAGGGCGCTGACGCAGCGGCGATTTCCATGAATTCATCCGTGTCAATTTCACCAGCTGCAAGATCTTCTCGCGCCTTCCAAATAACTGTCCCTGACCCGGCCCGTTCGCCTTTCCACCAACCGTTCAACATAGGACCGACTGAAAGGGCGATAGCAGGAATATTGACCGTGGCGGCTGCCATCAAAAGTGCCGGAGTCGTCTTGTCGCAGCCGATGTTCAGAACCACCCCATCCAAAGGGTATCCAAACAAACTTTCCACCAATGACAAATATGCAAGGTTTCGATCAAGTGAGGCTGTGGGCCGTTTGCCAGTTTCCTGAATCGGGTGCACCGGGATTTCAATGCACGTCCCACCAGCCGCTATAATTCCGTCACGAACACGCTTGGACAACTCGATATGGTGACGATTGCACGGGCTCAGATCACTACCCGTTTGGGCAATACCGATAATCGGCTTGCCGGATTGCAGCTCCTCCCGGGTCAGCCCGTAGTTTAGATACCTCTCGAGATAAAGAGCGGTCATTTCGAGATTTTCAGAGTTCATAAACCACTTGCGTGAGCGCAAGTCGTCAATCGAAATTTTCTTTGTCATTGGCCTGACCAACCCCCATCAATTATGTGCGTATGTCCCGTTGTAAACGCGCTCTCATCGCTTGCCAGATAAACAACCAGAGCCGCTATTTCTTCTGCTTTGGCTACTCGCCCCATAGGTTGCCGGGCAACGAACTGGGCAAGTGCCTTTTCCCGGCTGCCCAACTGCTCGCCCAGTGCATCAACCCTATTCCTCCAGCTAGGACTATCGACTGTGCCGGGGCAAATGCAATTGCACCGGATACCCTGCGTAATAAAGTCCACGGCAACCGACTTTGTCAGTCCGACAACGGCGGCCTTTGTCGTCCCATAAATAAAACGGTTCGGCGCGCCGATTATAGAACCCAAGGCAGAAGACATATTAATAATCGAGCCTTCACCGCGCTCTAGCATAGCTGGCAAGGAAGCCTTGATTGTCCGGACCATCGAACGGACATTCAGGTTCGATGCGAATTCCAACTCGTCATCCGTCGAATCCAGAATAGTGCCGTGATGTACGAATCCCGCGCAGTTGAACAAAACGTTCGGGTCCGCTCTTTTTACACCCTCGCGCACACTGTCGTCGCTCAGCACATCCATCTCGAAAATTTCGATATTTTCGAGATTCCCGTCGCGAATCGAAGATAGGCCTTCAAGGTTAATATCTGTTGCGAAAACCTGTGCGCCCTCTTTTGCCATAGCGATGGCGCTAGCACGCCCAATCCCCTGACCAGCGGCCGTAACCAAGACACGCTTTCCCTTAAGTCTTTCTGCCATATGGAAAATTTAACCTTCTGAACATGTTTCGAACAAGCGGGACTTCGTACACTTACCCAATCCAAAAGCAAAAAACCAACGATGGTTTTTCAACGACTTCTGGTGCATGACCCTCAATACGTTAGCGTATGACAGGTAAACCGGTTTGACCATAACCAAGCTCGGAACCACTTTGGAAGGACTGGCGATATGAGCGATCTGCAAAACGTGACACTGATCGGCACCGGCTTGATGGGTGCGCCCATGGCGCAAAACCTGATGAAGGCGGGTTACCCACTTACCGTATGGAACCGTAGCCCGGAAAAGGTGAAGCCGCTTGTCAGGGAAGGTGCAAGGACGACCACGACAGCAGCCGAGGCCATTGCGGGAGCGGACATAATAATAACGATGTTATCTGACGGACACGCGACAGGCGCCCTTTTATCAGACCCCTCATTTTTCGATTCGCTAGACCCCGGAATGATCTGGATCGACATGTCCAGTGCCAAGCCTGAACACGCACGTGCACAATCCAAAAAACTAGCCGCAAAGGAGATTGCTCATCTGGATGCTCCCGTCTCTGGCGGAACCAAAGGTGCGCAGGCCGGAACCTTGGCAATAATGGTCGGTGGCGAAAAATCGGTTATGGAGAAAGTTGGCACAGTCCTTTCCGCAATGGGTCGACCTGTTCACGTCGGCCCAAGCGGTGCGGGACAGCTTTGCAAGCTTGCTAACCAAGCAATTGTTGCCGTCACAATATCCGCTGTCGCAGAGGCAACACTGTTGGCTGAAAAGGGCGGCGCCGATCCGGCTGCGTTGCGTGCCGCACTAAGGGGCGGATTTGCAGACAGCGTAATCCTACAACAGCATGGCGAGCGTATGTCCGAAGGTAACTTTGTCCCTGGGGGGTTATCCAAGTTTCAATTAAAAGATCTCAACAATACATTGGATGAAGCAAACTCTCTGAAACTAGAGTTGCCTACGACCCGGTCAGTGCGCGATCGTTTCGAGTATCTGATTGAAGAAATGAATGGCGCCGAGCTTGATCACTCGGCGCTCTATCTGGAACTCAAAAGACGGAATGGACTGACGTGAAGAAAGTACTTGTAATCGGCGGCGGTGGAATGTTGGGGCAAAAACTGGCGCACCGGATTGAGACCGAAATGGAACTTGGCCATGATGCGCAAATCACGCTTTTCGATCTGTATTTCCCCGACAATGGCATCGACGCGACTAGGGTGCACGGGGATATTTCACACTCAGACAAGGCGAAAGAGTTGGCCGCCCAGCGCTACGACGTGATCTTTCATCTTGCTGCAATCGTCTCGGGTCATGCAGAAATCGACTTTCCCTTGGGTTGGGACGTCAACCTCATGGCGACGTGGGAGTTGCTGAATGCACTTAAGGCCGAGCACGACGCATCCAAAGGCACCTATCGGCCGAAGATGGTATTCGCGTCGTCAATCGCAGTTTTCGGAGCACCCTTCCCCGACAAAATTGGCGATGACTTCCTGTGTGCCCCTTTGACAAGCTACGGGTCACAAAAAGCTGCCTCCGAGCTGATGGTCTCGGATTTCAGCCGCAAAGGATATATTGATGGAATTTCGCTTAGGTTGCCTACTTTGTGTGTTCGGCCGGGAAAGGCGAATGCTGCAGCTTCTTCTTTCTTCTCAGGAATAATTCGTGAGCCGCTGAACGGGAAAGAAGCCGAGTTGCCTGTTGTTGATACGGTTCGGCATTGGCATGCCAGTCCTCGCGCGGCTGCCGCGTTTCTCACTCACGCTGCAAATCTGGATACCCAATTGCTAAACGGTCGACGCGCTTTAAACATGCCGGGGGTAAGCTGCACCGTGGCTGAACAAATCGAAGCGTTACGAAATGTTGCCGGGCAAGAAGCGGTCAACCTAATCAAAAGCGTCCCCAATCCCGCAGTCGATGAGATTGTCAAAGGGTGGCCGCGTGACTTTCAACCAGATCGCGCATTAGGCCTTGGGTTTAAGGCAGAAACCAATTTCGAAGAAATCATTAGGGTGTACTTGGAAGACGATTTCCAACATTAGTCGCCCATCGTTCTACCGGTCAAATGCCGCTTGAGATGATCATGTATTTTCATCCGCGTCAGGTGTTCATCCCCTGACAACGCTGCTTCCAGAATGTTTGCGTGATGATCAATGTTTTCTGAGATAAAGCCAAACTTCCGATCCGCCACCATCAATTGCTGACGAAATTGTGCATAAATTCTTCCATGCATTTTCTTAAGTATTTCTGATCCACAAGCAGAAATCAGCGTTTCATGGAATTCTTTTTCTGACGCAAACCATATCGCAACCAGATCGCTTGGATCATTCGTGCCGTGTATGCGTTTTTCAATGTGACTGAGTTTATGATGCGCCGCGGTCAACCGCGCCTCCCAGTCAACACCGCCATTGCGGATCGACATAGAGGTTCCCTCTCCCTCCAACAAAATGCGCAAATGGGTAAGTTCAATTAGTTTTTGCGGCGACCGCTCGGGTACTCGAAACCCTCTTTGTTCTTGGAAGTCCGTCAGCCCAACCGAGGCAAGTCGGAAAAGTATTTCTCGAACGGTACTCGCCGAACAACCGTATTCCTTCCGCAATTCCTCCGCCCGCACCTTCGATCCGTGCTCGAATCCATTCGAGATGAGGCGCATCTTAAGGTCTTGATAAATATCGACTTCTTGATTCATTTGATCAGGTGCCTTCGGCTCTCATACACTAATGGTCGTAGAGATAATTTTGAATTATTGCAAGAATCTCGAAATTTTCAGGAATTTCAAATTTTTCTTGTTGCATTTGATTCGTCGGCTTAACGTCAAGCAGCGTGATTGCAATGGAGGCAGCAGGATCTTCAATCCGCGCAACGCTAAACGTCTGGGAGGACAATATGAAAATAGTCAAAACAGCGGCCATAGCGGCCGTAGCTACGACAATGGCCGCCGGTTTCGCGATGGCTCAAACGACCAAGCTTCGTATTCAAACACACTTCAGCCAGGAAACCCTGTCAGGTCAGCTTGCTGAAAAGTACATCAACGACATTCAGGAAATGTCGAATGGCGAAATCGAGGTCGAGATGTTCTATGCGTCCTCGGTTGTGAAATCGGCAGAGACTTTCGACGCAGCCGCAACGGGAATTCTTGACTGCGACATGACGGGCGGTGCTTACCAAACCGGTAAAAACCCAGCGTTCCAGTTCACTGGCGATCTCATGGGTGGCTACTCCAACCCTTATCAACAGATGGCGTGGCTCTTGCATGGTGACGGTCGCGCGGCGATCGACAAGCTTTATAAACAGCACAACATGAGCTTTGTGGGCTGGTGGATTCCGGGTCCTGAATCGTTGAGCTCCACGCGTCCGATCCGCGGCGTTGAAGACTTCAAAGACTGGAAATTCCGTTCGCCTCCGGGTCTGGCAACTAAAGTCTTTGCAAACCTTGGCGCATCTCCGATCGTGATGGACTTTAACGAGATCTTCACAGCGCTGGAGACCGGCATCATTGACGGTGCTGACGCGGCAAACCTTACCAACAACATCGGCCTTGGTCTTTACGACATAGCCAAGCACACCAACTACCCCGGCTTCCACTCCATGCCGGCGGACCACCTTGCATGCCGCACCGATGTCTGGGAAGCCATGCCAGCACATCACCGCAAGATCATGGAGGTCGCCATGGACAGCCTCGCGCTGCACAATGCGACCATAAACGAGGTGAAAAACGCGCAGAACGCGGTCGAACTGAAAGCCAAAGGCGTCAACCTCTATGAATGGTCGCCTGAAGAGTTGGGCAAATTCCGGACAGCGGTTAAAGCTGGCTGGGAAGAGTTCGCAACCACACCCGAAGCCCAGGAACTGCTGCAAAGCCACGTAGACTTCCTGATTGGCATTGGCGCTATGCAATAATCAGCCCTGTGGGTTGATTGAACAAAGGCGGCAGGGCTGGATGGTCCTGCCGCCTTTTGTCACCGGAACGCAGACATGAAGATAACGCGCATCACCAGCCACGTATTGTCGTGCGACATGCCCGAGCTTTTGGGATATTCGCAGCAATACTACGCGAAACGCAGCGCGCATCTGGTCGAGGTGGAAACCAACGAAGGCGTAACTGGCTGGGGTGAATGCTTTGGGCCGGGAAATGTCGCTCTGGCCAACAAGAGCATCGTCGAAAAGGTGATCCAACCTTTGATTGCCGGGGACAATCCAATGAATCGCGATGCGATCTGGCACAAGGTCTATAACCTTCTGCGGGATCATGGACAAAAGGGCATGCCGCTTCAGGCATTGTCTGGTGTTGATATCGCGTTGTGGGACATTGCAGGAAAGATCACCGGGCAGCCGATCTATAACCTGCTGGGCGGCGCGCATCGCAACAGTGTTGGGGTCTATGGGTACGGCATGATGCTGCGGCCCGAATCAGTGACCGAACTGGCTGCGCGCTTTGTGGATGAGGCTGCGGAAATCCGAGAAGCGGGATTTGCCGCCACCAAGATGAAAATCGGACTGGGCCCCCGTGAGGACGCCAAACTTGCAGCAGCCGTTCGCAAAGGTGTGGGTGAAGACTTCGACTTTATGGCGGATGCCAACCACGCCTACACAACTTCAGATGCATTCTATGTGGGGCGGGCGCTCGATGAATTAGGCGCGTACTGGTTTGAAGAACCTGTGGCCCCCGAAGATCACGCTGGTTATTCCGAACTGCGCCGCAGTCTGAAGATCAACATTGCCGGCGGCGAAGCTGAATTCAACCGATGGGGCTGGAAGGCGCTGTTGGAGAGCAGAGGGCTCGACATTGCGCAACCCGAGGTTTGCGCGCTTGGTGGCATAACGGAATACCAGCGCGTTCTGAGCCTGTGCCATGCCCATTTCACGCCAGTTGTGAACCACGTCTGGGGCTCTGCCATTGCCGTTGCGGCCAACTTGCAACTGCTCGCAGCCATGCCGCCTTTGCCCGGCGGGCTGTTTCCGCGCGAGCCTTGGCTGGAATTCGATACGACAGAAAACCGGTTCCGCGACGAGTTACTGAGCGTGCCGTTAAACATTCAAAACCAGGTCAAAACCAATGCGGGTCGCGTGGCGATACCTGATGGGCCGGGACTGGGCGTCACACCAGACCGCGAAGTAATCGAACATTATAAAATTTGCTGACGAGGGGGAGGAATGATCGTGGAAGAAGAAACGGGTACCTTTTGGGAATGGGTGATCCCTATGTGTTTCGTGCTCTGCGCAAGTTGGGCGATCTGGCACATACCTGCATATATCCTGACCTGGGCTCCGCATGAAAACGAATCGAAGCTGGCACAAATTACAGCTGTGCTGGAAGGGTCGGATATTGCGCCCAATCTTCCCGGCCTTTTTGGCGGATTTGCGGACATCATCGACTACACCGCGCTGTTTCTGCTTCCAGTCTTTCTGATCTTGGGTATGCGCGGCGTTCGCGTGGCCTCGATGGAGTTTCAGCATTACAGGCCCATAGATCGGTTTGCGCTGTTCTTTGGACGGGTAACGATGATGCTGATCCTGCTCATGACCAGCGTCATGCTATATGAGGTTTTCCTGCGCTACGCCCTTGAGGCCCCTACACTCTGGGCAAATGAGCTGACACTCTGGATTGGCGGGTTCGTCTTTTTGTGCTCGGGTCTATACGGGATGCAACAGCGCAGCCACATCCGGATCTTTATCCTCTACGATGTGTGCCCGCGCTGGCTGCAAAAGATTTTCGACACAATCTGGACGCTTGTTTTCGTGATCTTCGCCGCCGGTCTGGTTTTTGGCAGCTACAAGCAGGTGTTCATCACCAAGTTCCACAATTGGGAGCTTTTCGGCACGGCCTTTGACCCACCTATCCCGGCAACGGTTCAGCCCGCTGTTCTGATCATCATCTGCCTTGTGGCAATACAGGCGGTGATCAACTTAATCTGTGACTGGAATCTCGAACCTGAAAAACACACCGCCGCCGACGACATTGATGAAGAAGAGCTTGAAGCCATCAAACGCGCAGTAGGAGACAAGTAATGGATATTGGAACGATCTCGCTTGTCGTCGTTTGCGGCCTAATTGTTCTGCTGGCCATCGGGATGCCGCTTGGTCTCGCCTCGGGTGCTCTGGCGCTTGTTGTACTTGTGCTGAAGTTCGAACCGACGCTGCTGACGGACCCGCAGTGCTATCTCTGGGCAACGTGTCCGGATCTGAACATCCCCGGCATGCTGACGGCACGACCGGGAACCGGGGCACTTTACATTCTCTTACAGAAGATATTCGATCTTATGACCGAATATGTTCTGTTGTCGGTTCCATTGTTCATCTTCATGGCGGCCCTGCTGGAAAGATCGGGGATCGCCAAAGGCATGTATGACGCATTGGACTATTGGCTGTCGAACGTGCGTGGCGGCATCGCCGTTGTAACCTCCCTGATGGCTGTCATCATGGCAGCGATGTCCGGCATCATTGGAGGCGAAGTTGTTCTGCTGGGTCTGATCGCCTTGCCGCAGATGCTGAGGCTCGGATACAACCAGAATCTTGCAATCGGCACGATCTGTGCCTCAGGATCTTTGGGCACCATGATCCCGCCCTCAATCGTTCTGATCATTTATGGTCTCATCACCGAGACATCGATTAAGAACCTATTTACCGGTGCTTTCATTCCCGGCTTCATGCTGGCCTCATTCATCATCATCTACATTCTGGTGCGCGTTAATCTGGACCCAAGTCAGGCCCCGCTGCCGGAGCGAAAACCCCATGAAACGGACGGGATGCACAAAGGAGCACTTTTCGGAGCATTCCTGTCGATCATGGGCGCAGCGGGCGCTTCCGTACTCTTATTGCGCGCGTTGTTTTTCCTTGTTAGCGGACAGTATATCCTTGAGGAAGGCGAAGATCCGATCTCGCTGGGGATGCCCTATCACATTCCTTATATCGCAGCGTGGCTGGGCGGTTTTCTGGTGCTGGCGCTGTTTGTATTTGGACGCAAGCGCAGCGCACTTGGGTGGAAATACGGCAAGGGTCTTGTTGCGCCCTTTACCATCATCGGCGTCGTTCTCGGCTCCATCTACGGAGGGATCACGGGCATTACCGAAGCTGCTGGAATGGGCGCGCTCGCAGTCTTTCTGATTTCGATCATCATGGACCGCAGCTGGCCGGACTGGAAGGCGCTATTCAAAGACAACATGATCAAGGTGATCGCCATCCTGATCGCCACGACAATCGTCGCCTTTGGCCTTGGAACCTTTATCGGCGGCGAGCAAAAAGCGATCTGGATATCCATGACCTACATCGTAGTGTTCTTTTACTGGTGTATGCGGGCACCAGGCAAAGTGCCATTGGTCTGGGACGGTCTGATGCGCACGTTGCGGTCTACCGGGACAATCATCTGGGTTACAATTGGTGCTGCGGCGCTGGCAGGTGCCTATACCCTTGCAGGAGGCCCCACATTTATCGCCAATATGATCGTCGGCTCTGAGATGCCGACCATGCTGGTCCTGCTTAGCATGATGGTCATCCTCTTATTCATGGGCGCATTCATGGACTGGGTCGGCATCGTATTGCTGATCATCCCGGTATTCCTGCCTATCGTGCGCAAGCTCCCGATTGAAGAAATCGGTTTCATTGGCCAGCTGGATCCCAAACACCTTTCTGTGTGGTTCGGGGTTCTGTTTTGTATGAATATGCAGGTAAGCTTTCTGTCACCACCCTTTGGTCCGGCGGCCTTTTACCTGAAATCGGTTGCGCCTCCTCACATATCGCTGACAGATATCTTCCGCGGGTTCCTGCCGTTCATTTGCATACAGCTGCTTGCTTTGTCTGTGCTGTTGATCTGGCCGCCCATCGTCGAGATCCTTTTGTAAGGAGGTAACACCATGCTGACGCAAGAACAAAAGTCGCAGTTTGAGCGCGACGGCTATCTTGTATTGGAAAACGTCATTGACGAAGCCACTCGTCAGGCTGTGGTCGATGAGTACGCGGCTTTGATGGACAAGCTTTACCACCGCTGGCACGCCGAGGGCAAAGTGCAGGCCGCCACGTCGGATATGGGATTTTGGGACAAACTGGATGTGGCTTACAAATCCGGTTTCGACTGGTATCAACCGCTCGATATTTCCCTGCCCCACGCTGACATCACCGAAGAAACGCCCATGCATTTTGGGCCGGCGGTATTCGACATGGCAACGCATCCGCGTATTCTCGACATTGTCGAGAGCCTCATCGGACCTGAACTTACGTCAAACCCCATACAGCACGTCCGGATAAAGCCACCCGAAAGAAATGTCGCAAAGGACGAGATCCGGGCGCACATCGTATCGACCGACTGGCATCAGGATCAGGGAGTGACTTTGGAAAGCGCCGATAAGACCGAGATGATCACCGTTTGGCTCGCCATAACGGACGCCACGGTCGAGAACGGTTGCCTCCAAGTCAAACCAGGTCGCGGAACGGAATTGCTGCCGCACTGCTCGCTCAAACAAACCGGCATCCGCGAACGCTATCTGCCACAGCAAGAGGCTGTTCCGTGCCCCGTGAAAGCCGGCGGTGCCGTAATCTTTCATCCGCTCACTCCGCACGCAAGTCTGTCGAACCGCTCAGACGGATACCGCTGGTCATTTGATCTGCGCTATAATGTGACCGGCCAAAGCACCGGGCGCGACCATTTTCCCAGCTTTGTCGCAAGGTCGCGCGCAAAGCCGGAAACCGAATTGCGGGACTGGCGCAAATGGCGCGGCCTTTGGGAGGATACGCGCCTGCGTGTCGCCAACAGCCCTCATATTGAACAACATCGGTGGCCCACCTCCGGACCATATTGCGCCTGACTCATGAAACATTACGTCCGTCTTGATCCCTCCGACAATGTCGTCACCGCGACCCGCGCTCTCGAAGCAGGAACGCAAATCGGAGCATGCGCCACGCGTGCGCTTATTCCTTCAGGCCACAAGATCGCCATTGCCCCCATCGCCAAGGGCGCTGAAATCCGCAAGTACGCTCAACTGATCGGCTACGCTGCCGAGGACATAGAACCGGGCGATCACGTGCACACTCAGAATGTGGACTTTCGCAATACCGATACCGCTTACGAATACGCAACGGACCTGCGTCCGGTGACACCGGTGTCCGAGGCTGATCGAGACACTTTCATGGGGTACCGTCGTGCCAATGGTCGTGTCGGAACACGTAACTACATCGCGATTGTCACTTCGGTAAACTGCTCGGCCACCGCCGCGCGCATGATTGCCAACCACTTCACGCCCGACATTATGGAAAAGTACCCGAATGTCGACGGCGTCGTCGCTTTTGTGCATGGAACCGGCTGCGGTATCGGAGGCGACGGAGAAGGGTTCGAAGCACTGCAGCGCGTAATGTGGGGATACGCACGCCACCCCAACCACGCCGGAGTTCTCATGGTCGGACTGGGGTGCGAAATGAACCAAATCGACTGGCTGCTGGAAGCTTACGGCCTGCGTCAGGGACCCTGTTTTCAAGTAATGAACATTCAGTCTGTCGCCGGGTTGCGCAAGACGGTGGAACTGGGGATCGAAAAGGTCTCGGCTATGTTGCCCATCGCCAATGAAGCACAGCGCGAGCCGTGCCCCGCCTCTGAACTGATGGTCGCCTTGCAATGCGGCGGCTCAGACGCTTGGTCCGGGATTACTGCCAATCCAGCGTTGGGCTATGCCTGCGATCTGCTGGTAGCACAGGGCGGTACCGGCGTGCTGGCTGAAACCCCCGAAATCTATGGGGCCGAACACTTGCTGACCCGCCGCGCCGTTGACAGAGATACCGGCGAGCGGTTGGTCGGTCTGGTGCGCTGGTGGGAAGACTATACCGAGCGCAACAAGGGCTCGATGGACAACAACCCGTCGCCCGGAAACAAGGCAGGCGGTTTGACCACGATCCTTGAAAAATCCCTCGGGGCCGCCGCCAAGGGAGGGACCTCTCCGTTAAACGGCGTTTTCAAATACGCTGAACCCGTCACTGCGAACGGTTTCGTTTTCATGGACAGCCCCGGGTATGACCCTGCATCTGTCACAGGTCAGATTGCCGCTGGCTGCAACCTCGTGTGCTTTACAACTGGGCGCGGGTCGGCCTTTGGATCAAAGCCCAGCCCGACCATCAAAGTTGCGACAAACTCGACTATGGCCAAACGCATGGTTGAGGATATGGACGTGGATGCAGGCACCATTCTGACCGATGGCGTGTCAGTCGAGGATAAGGGCCGAGAGATCTATAAGCTATTCCTGCGCGTTGCCTCTGGCGAGGCGAGCAAATCAGAAGCTCAGGGACTTGGTGATTACGAGTTCGTACCTTGGCAAATCGGAGCGGTAATGTGAAGCGGTTGCTGGTCGTTGGGGGCGGACTCATTGGTATTCGGCACGTTCACGCAGTAAAACAAAACCCCAACTGCACGTTGGTTGGCCTAGCAGATCCCGATACATCGATTGAGATAGACGCAAAGCGCTTTGTTTCTATGGACGACGTCAACGAAGAGGTTGATGGTGTTATCATCGCCACACCAACGCATCTTCACGCGACGCACGGCGTTTCTGCTGCATCGAGGGGATGGCATATGTTGATCGAAAAGCCGGTCGCAGAAAGTTTGGAAGAAGCCGAAACACTAAAAAATGCTGTTTCAAATGCAGGCATACACACCCTTGTCGGCCACCACCGGCGTTATCATCAGACCTTGCAAAGATTGAAAAGCCACATTGAACAAGGCGCAATCGGTAAGGTCGTAAACGTTTCGTTGATTTGGGCAATGCGCAAGCCAGACAGTTATTTTGAGGGAAACTGGCGCACCTCTGGCGGAAGCCCCGTCATGATAAATTTAGTCCACGATATAGACGTACTACGCTTCGCAATCGGCGAAATCTCCGAAGTTGTTGCCTTACGCGGGGCTTCGGTCCGTGGAGCGAACCGAATAGAAAGCGGAGCGGTAGCGATTGCGTTTGATAATGGCGCGACTGGAACAATCAGCTTTGCCGATACTACTCCCAGCCCATGGGGTTTTGAGGCTGGTATTGGCGAAAACCCAAATATTGGCACAACTCATCAAGACATGATGTGGATCACGGGTACCGAAGGTGCAATTAGTTTCCCGTCGCTGAACCTGTGGAACGGTCGTGATTGGGGTACGGCAGCGCAAAAAGAGCAGCTGCCAAAACCAGTTCAAAAACGAACTCCGCTTGAGGCTCAGTTAGATCATTTCCTAGAAGTGATCGATGGTGCGCCTCCGCTTATCGACGTTTCCGATGCAGCGCGAACTCTAGCCGTCGCAACTACGATAGAAGCCGCGCTCAAAGAGCAAGTAACTCACATTCAAGCTAGGGCTTGAAATCTAATTGCGATTATCCCGAATGGGCAGTCTACCTGGCCCAGGTCAAAAAGAATGAGGATCGATTTCAGGGCGTTGTCGGGCTTAAAAAACAGAAACCTCGGCTTCAGATGCGTTGATGAAACCGACTTTACAGATTGAAAGGAAAACCAATGAGCAAACCATCTATTGGGTTCATCGGCCTGGGACTAATGGGCGGAGCCATGGTTAACCGCCTGCAGGACTTGGGGTATTCAATTACAGTACTTGGCAATCGCGATCGAACTTATTTGGATGCGGCAATCGTCCGTGGCGCGCGCGAAGCTGAAAACGCTAAACAGCTGGCAAAATCAAGCGACATAGTGATGCTTTGTATGGGGACATCTGAACAGGTCGAAAACCGCATGCGCGGGGATAACGGCGTCATTTCCGGACTGAATAATGGGGCTATTGTTGTTGATTTTGGCACTTCGCTTCCTGGCAGCACCAGAGCTTTGGCTCAAGAAGTTGCTGACGCAGGCGGCAGCTTCTTGGACGCCCCTCTTGGCCGGACACCTTCACATGCGCTGGAGGGGAAGCTGAATATCATGACCTCAGGGGATAAAACGGCTTTTGACAGAGCAGAACCCGTTTTGAAGGACTTGGGAGAAAACGTATTCTATCTCGGTGCAGTTGGATCGGGGCATACGATAAAACTGATCAACAATTTCTTTGGAATGACCGTCGCAAACGCAATGGCCGAAGCGTTTGCGATGGCTGACGTCGCAGGAGTAAACCGGAAACAGGTGTATGACGTAATGGCCGCCGGGCCTTTGCACTCGGGCATGATGGACTTCGTGAAAGCGTACGGTGTTGAGAAAGATCCAAATCAGTTGGCTTTTGCGATCAAGAACGCTGCAAAGGATCTTGGGTATTATGACCAAATGGCGCGAGATGCAGGAGTGACAAGCGTAATGTCGCAGGGAACGCTTGCTGCATTAAACGATGCGCGAGATAACGGTCAGGCAGATGACATGGTCAGCCAAATGGTCGACTATTATGTAAATCGCTTCAAGACCTGATTGATGGCCGTCACCGCCAGCTCAACCGCGGACCTGCCGCGTCTTGGCATCTTGTTGATGCTGTCGGCATGGCTGCTGTTTTCTTTTGTTGATTTGGGCGCAAAGTGGCTGGCCGTGGCCGGAATTCCGGCGTTTCAATTGGCCTTTATGAGGTATGCTGGGCACTTTGTGATCTCACTAGGTGTGATCGCGAAAGGCGGAGTGGATCCAAGCCGGTTTAAAACCGATCATCCTTGGCAGGTCATCAGCAGGGCGCTTCTTCTGATATCCGCGACTGTTTTAAATTTCTACGCGCTGCAATTCCTTCCGTTGACGGTGGTGTCGGCCATAATGTTTTCAAGCCCTGTCATCGTGTGTTTTCTTTCAGTTTTTGTGCTGAATGAATCTGTTGGCCCTTGGCGTTGGGCTGCCATCTTGCTGGGATTTGTGGGCGTCCTTGTTGTCGTTCGACCATTTGGAGCCTCATTTCATCCGACAATGCTCCTTATCATCTACAATTCGACGGCGCTAGCGCTCTATTCAATTATGACCCGAAAACTTTCCGGAATCGTTGCTGTCGATACAATGCAATTTTATCTGGGGTTAGTCGGAACAGTCGTATTGCTGCCATTTGCTTTGTGGTTCTGGATTCAACCTGAGAACGCTTGGGGTTTGATTGTTCTAATCGGGTTAGGCGTGTTTGGTTGGGGCGGACATCAACTGCTCACCAATGCTCATCGATTTGGTACGGCCAACCAGTTGATGCCTTTCACTTATTCGTTCCTGATTTATGTGGCGATTTGGGGCTATCTGTTTTTTGGAACAGTACCTGACGGCAGTACGCTCGCAGGTGCTGCACTGATAATGACTGCGGGGCTGATTATCTGGAAACGGGAAAAAAAATGACTCGAATAGCCTGCATCGGCGAAGCAATGATTGAATTGTCCATATTGGATGATGGCGCAATAGTGGGCGTTGCTGGCGATACTCTGAACACCGCAATCTACCTGCACCGTCAAGCACCTGATTTGCAAGTGGATTACGTTACCTGCATTGGGGATGATCCGTTTTCAAATCGAATATCCGAGTTTATTTCCGGCCATGGTATTGGAACAGCAGAGATCCATACCATTGCCGGTGCATCTCCTGGTCTTTACGCAATTACAACATCTCACAGTGGTGAACGCAGCTTTACTTATTGGCGAAGTGAGTCCGCTGCGCGGCAACTGTTTTCCGACCTCGATTTTAGTGGACTGGAAATTTACGACGCATTGTACTTGTCCGGAATTTCAGTGGCCATCCTCCCGCACGAAGTCAGGATTGCTTTGCTGAATTGGCTCGATCGAAACCCAGCCAAGTTTATCTACGACAGCAATTATCGACCACGCCTCTGGGAAAGTGCTGATCACGCCCGGCAAATTAATGAACGGCTTTGGCACCGTGCAGACGTGGCCTTGCCATCGATCGACGACGAGATGGCCTTGTTTGGTGAAAGCGCCGAACAAGTCGCCGATCGGTTCGCCAAACACCCCGGCCTTGGTGCCTTAAAACGTGGCGCACAAGGTCCCCTTTCAATCGGTGAAGAGGTACATCAAACCTATTTGCCAGCGGAAAACGTTGTGGATACAACTGCCGCCGGCGACAGTTTTAATGGAGGATACTTGGCCGCTTTGTTGTCCGGAAAATCGCAGGCCGAGGCATTGCTGGCTGGTCATGCGATGGCATCCAAGGTTGTGCAGTTTAGGGGCGCTATTATTCCTGAATAAGCTGCGCTAAATCCTCGGCCCCTATGAGTTTCAATAATCCGATTTCGGGTTCAGATTGTTTAGCTATTCGAGCGATCTCGACAGCTTTGGGATCGTTTACAAGCCTGCCATTAGCTGTCTCCGTAAGACAATACGATATCCACGCTCGCATTCCTTCAACAACCGCATTCGATCCCGTTTCCCGCAACGTAGGAACAAACCGGTAAGGCAGCTTTTGACTCCCATCCATTGCTATTTGGTCCAAACGATGAGCCAACTCCGGGTTTTCGAACCTTCTCATCAGCGCATCCAAATAAGCTGAAACCTGATCCTGAATTTGAGACGGCAAAGTTGAAGCGGCATCTTTCATCAACTGAATTACAAGTGTGCGCAAAACTGGGTCTTGAACAGCCTCATGCACATATTCCAAACCCCTCGCGAGCCCGGCATACGCCAAGAATGAATGTGCGCCATTCAACATGCGAAGCTTTCGCATTTCGTACGGCGCTACGTCTTGAACAATCTGAACACCCGGCCAATCTGGTCGTGGCCCCGCAAAATCGTCTTCAATCACCCATTCCGAAAACGCTTCGGTTGGAACAGCCATCGGATCGCCGCTTATAGCGCGGACGGTATCTGTTGTGGCCGGAGTGATCCGGTCCACCATCGAATTTGGGAAGCGAATGGCACTCCAGTCTATTTCCAATTCTGCGGCGGCCGCGAATTCGACAACTGCACCTTTCAACGCCGTACCGTTTCCGACTTGGTTGTCACAACTCAGCACCGTCACAGGACTAGTTCGTCCGACCAACCCGAATGCAAGAAAACCAATAAGTGTCGAAGGTCCCTGCCCTGCAAGGTCAGCCGCGACTGCCGGGTCGGCAAAGTTCAACTGCCCTTTCGCGTCCAGATGATAGCCTTTCTCGGTTACAGTCGCCGATATGATCTCCACATTCTCCACGGCTTTGATAATCGCGTCTCGATCTTCCGGAACAACGAGAACATTGCGCAAGATATCGACCCGCTTCACGCCCTGCCCTTGCACGCATAAATCGTAGCGATAGCCTTGTTTAGCCAGTCCATCCCTGACCGAAGACGAGCGAAGGCTTACACCGACCACGTCCCAATCACCGGCTTGTTGCGTATAATCCAAAAGATGTGCACGAGCGAAATTTCCAAGTCCGAAATGTAGAATTGTGCCCATCTAGTTTTCCAACCCATAAACCTGCCGAGCGAGGTCCGTTGTAAGCAGCTTTGCCAGTCTTTCAGCGCTCTCCCGTCCAAATTGCCCGTTGGCCACTTGATCCGCCAAATGCACGGCTACACCCCGGCGCCACAGATCATGACGCGCGGGAATCGAAAGGAAGGCGCGTGTATCGTCGTTGAAGCCAGCCAAGTTAAAATATCCAGCAGTCTCAACAACTTGATCGAAATACCGCGCAATACCAGCCTGGCTATCGTGAAACCACCAAGGTGGACCAATACGAAGGCACGGCCAATGCCCTGCCATAGGTGCAAGTTCGCGGGCGTACGTTGCCTCGTCCAAAGTAAACAGCACGATCCTTAATTCTGCATTGTTCCCAACCCTGTTCAAAAGGGCGTCCAACCCATTTACCCAATCCATTGAAACCGGAATATCAGCCCCTTTGTCCCGGCCGAACTTTTTCATTATTACTTGGTTCGTGTTGCGCTTGCTGCCAGCATGAATCTGCATTGTCAGCCCGTCTTCGACTGACATCTGAGCCATTTCAATCAGCATATGCCCATAGAAGCGGTTTGCATCCTGCACTGACCCTTTCTGTTTCTTCAATCGTTGGTACAGTGCATCCGGATCATCCAACCATTCGGTTTGTGCAACTTGGATTCCGTGGTCGGTTGCCGTGCAGCCCATTTCAATGAAAAAAGCCCGGCGCTGTCTCAAAGCTTCCAAGAAACCCGCAAAGCCACCGACATCTGTGCCTGTCAAAACCTCAAGCTTTTCCAGATTCTGAGTAAAGCTTGGGTCGGTCGCGTCCAACACCCCGTCCGGACGAAAAGTCGGCACCACGCGACCACCCCATCCGCTTTCATGGATTGCCTTGTGATGAGAGAGATCGTCCAATGCCGAATCTGTTGTCGCCAGAACTTCTATGTCGAATTTATTGAATAATGCCCGTGGTTTATATTCGTCCCGCGCCAGCCGCTCTGAAATCTGATCATAAATTTCGTTGGCAGTTTGTGGAGACAAATCTTCTGAAATTCCCAGTGTTTCGCGCAGCACGTAGCTGATCCACACGCGTGACGGCGTTCCCAGAAAAAGATCCCAATGTTCGACAAAAGTGGCAAAAATTTTGCGTGGGTCGGTTTTGCGCCCCTCTTTGCCTACACCAAGTCGGTGCAACGGAACACCCTGCGAATAGAGCATTCTGAAAACATAGTGATCCGGAACAACCAATAGCTCAGCCGGGTTCGGAAATGGATCATCATTTGCGAACCAACTTGGGTCGCAATGCCCGTGTGGGGATACAATAGGCAAGTCCTTGACCCCAAGGTAAAGCTCTTCTGCCATCCCCTTCAAAATGCCTGTCAATTTCTGCCTCCGCCGTTAGTCTGCGCACTTGTTAACATATTTTTTACGGCTTGCATCTTTCACGTACAAAGTCTCAGAGTGGCACCGTATGTTGGGGGGATAAATGAATATAGCGTTGATTGGCTTGGGTATGGTCGCAGGCACCCATGTGGCTGCGATAAACGCGTCAGATCAAGATCTCAACCTAGCCGGGGTGTTGGGACGTGACCCTCGAAAGACAGCCAGTTTTGCTGACAACCACGACACCAAGGCGTTCAACTCAATCGAAGAAGTTGCGAATGATCCCAGCTTGGATTTTGCTATCGTCGCGACGCCCCCTGACCAACGTTTGGAACTGATAAAGACCCTGGCGGCAGCAAGCAAACCGGTCTTGATGGAAAAGCCAATCGAAAGAACAATGAGTGCCGCCACAGAGATCGTCGAACTTTGCGACGCAAACAAGATTCCGTTGGGCATTGTTTTTCAGCATCGTGCACGTGAGGCCTCCAAAGCCTTAAAGTCAGCCTTGAATTCCGGCGATCTGGGAAAGATCGCGACTGTCGATATTCGTGTGCCGTGGTGGCGCGATCAAAGCTATTACGATGCACCTGGGCGAGGCACTTATGCGCGGGATGGTGGAGGGGTCATGATCTCTCAGGCAATACACACGCTGGACCTCGCAATGTGGTTATTGGGGCCAATTTCGACCATTCAGGCGATGATGAGGAAGACACCATTGCATGAATTGGAGGCCGAGGACTGGGCCGGAGCAATTTTTGAGATGGAAAACGGTGCCATTGGCACGATGACGGCGACCACTGCCGAATTTCCAGGCGCAGCTGAAACTATTACGATACAAGGCACCAAGGCCAAAGCCCATTTGGGGTCGGGTGTTCTGACACTAACTTATCTGGACGGCAAAGAAACAGTGATCGGGGAGACAGCTTCAACTGGGGGTGGCGCTGATCCGATGGCTTTTACGCACGAATGGCATCAGTCAGTTATCGAAGATTTTGCAAACTCGATCAGGTTGGGAACGCAGCCTATGTCCACTGGGCGTACCGCATTGTTAACCCATGCCGTCATTGATGCAATGCAGGCCGCAAATCGAACTGGCCAAACCACACGAGTTTCTCAATGACGCTAACCTGTGTAGCCCTCGGGCTGGACCACCGTCACATCTACGGTATGACCGAAAACTTGCAAAAAGCTGGCGTGAAATGCGTCGGCTACTGGACGCAAGGGGAGCCCGAAACACTGCCCGGTTTTATCAAACGGTTTCCCGATGTGCCGCGTTTGGATCGACTGGAGGACGCCCTTGGCAGCGGCGCTGATCTGGCCTTGATTTCGTCAATCCCCGCAGATCGCGCGGATTTGGCCATCTGGGCCATGCAAAATGGGATGGACGTGATGAGCGACAAGCCCGGCTGCACGACGTTGGAACAGTTGGGACGGATAAAAAGAGCGGTTTCAGAAACAGGGCGTATTTGGTCAGTCAACTTTTCCGAACGGTTCGAAACTGCGGTTAGCACCCGCGCGACAGAGCTTGTTGAAGCCGGAGCAATTGGACAAGTTGTTCAGACGATCGGATTGGGTCCACACAGATTGAACAGACCAACTCGGCCTGACTGGTTTTTTAGACGAGACCGATTTGGTGGAATTTTGACCGATATTGCGTCTCATCAGATCGACCAGTTTCTGCATTACACCAGTTCAGCCTCTGCCGAAATTACGAATGCCTTTGTTGCCAACTATGCCAACCCAACCGATCCTGAATTGCAGGACTTCGGCGAAATCAATCTACGTAGCGAACGTGCGACCGGATACATCCGCGTGGACTGGTACACACCGGACGCATTGCCAAACTGGGGCGACGGACGACTGACAATTCTTGGTACAGAAGGCTACATTGAGCTCAGGAAATACGTGGATGTGGGCGGCGCACCTGGAACCGATCACATGATCATAGTGAATTCTGAAATCTGCGAAAAGATTGACGCGTCTGACGCTGGTCTTCCGTATTTCTCGCGTCTGGCGAGTGACATTGAACATCGAACTGAGACTGCGATGACGCAGACCCATTGCTTTACGGTCATGGAGTTGGCCCTACGCGCGCAGGAAATGGCGGAAGTAGAATGATCAATGTTGCAATTCTGGGTGCTGGCATTGGTCGCCAACATCTCACCGCATTCAAAAAGTTGGACGAAGAGTTTCATGTGTCAGCCGTTGCCGACAAAGATGCCGCCCGCATAGAAGAAATTCGGGGCGATAACGACTTCATCGCGATGACCGATACCCAAGAGGCTCTTGATGATCCCGAGATCGACGTAATCGACGTTTGCCTGCCCCCACATCTTCACGTTTCGGTCACGCTCGATGCGCTGGCGGCTGGAAAACACGTCATTTGTGAAAAACCTCTGGCCACTTCGATGCAAGACGTGGACAGGATAATTGAAGCGGCTCTTCGTGCTGGGAAACAAGTATTTCCCGTCTTTCAATATCGATGGGGCCCGTCGCTTGCGCAGCTAAGGCATTTACAACGAGAAGGCCTGACCGGCGAGGTTCAAACAGCGGCGTTGGAGACACATTGGTCCCGCGGACCTGACTATTACTCGGTTCCATGGCGTGGAACCTGGGCAGGTGAACAAGGTGGGGCAGTTTTGGGGCACGCTATTCACAACCATGATCTTTTAATGCACTTGGCCGGTGAAATAGCCACCGTGTCTGCAATGACGACAACTCGGGTAAACCCAATCGAGACTGAAGACTGCGCGGCTATTTCATTTTGCATGAACTCTGGAGCTCTATGCACCAGCAATATCACTTTGGGCGCCGCAAAGGACGAAACTCGATTGCGAATTGTGTTTGAGAATTTGACCGCGACCTCCGGTCTGGAACCCTACGCGCCGGGTCAACCCCCGTGGAATTTCGTCGCGCGGGATCCTTCCATGCAGAGAACCATAGATGACGCAATTGCGCGGGCGCCCGGGGAACCAACTGGGTTCGAGGGGTTTTTCACCGAAGTAGGCAAGGCTTTGCGTTCGGAGCCGAATTCGGCAGTTACACTAAGGGACGGTGCGGCCTCTGTCGGTCTTGTTACGGCGATTTATCATGCTGCGCGCACTGGCGAACGGGTAAGCCTACCTATTAGACCTGACCACCCACTATACTCAGGATGGATGCCATGAAACAATGTTGGCGCTGGTTCGGCCCAAAAGACCCGATAGAATTGGATGACCTGCATCAGGTTGGTGTTGAGGGTATTGTAACAGCTCTACATCATATCCCTCCAGGACAGCCATGGGATGAACAATCAATATCCGATCGCCAGTCGTTACTTTCCTCCAGTGGTTTTGGTTGGGATGTGGTTGAAAGCCTGCCGGTTTCAGAGGCGATAAAAACGCAATCTGCGGATATGGCAGAACATGTGTCAGCTTATAAATCCAGTTTAAAGGCGCTGGCCGCGCGCGGGATTGAAACCGTATGCTACAACTTCATGCCAATCTTGGATTGGACGCGCACCTCCTTACGTGCACCGCAGCCGCACGGTGGAACGGCTATGCTGTTCGATCTGACAGATTTCGCAGTATTTGATATACACATCTTAAGGCGTATTGGTGCCGAAGACGAATACTCTGAAAAGATGCGACACGCCGCTAAAACCAGATTCTTGGGCATGTCGGACCAGGCCAAAGTTCAACTGCAAAACAACGTCACCGCAGGATTGCCAGGTGCCAACGATCAGTGGAGCGTCGAAGACGTACGTGCGTTACTGGGAACTTACTCCGGGATTGATCGCGACAAACTGCGTGGGAACTTGATTGATTTTCTCTCTGAAGTGGCCCCGATCGCACAACAGCTGGGGTTACGATTGTGCTGTCACCCCGATGACCCACCATTTTCACTGCTTGGTCTGCCGCGTGTAGTGTCCAGCTCGGATGACTATAGCGCGGTCTTGGACGCGGTCGATCTACCGTCCAGCGGTGCCACATTATGCACTGGCTCCCTCGGGGTGAGCTCCGATTTCGATGGACCAGAATTTGTACGAAGACATGGCGATCGGATACACTTTGCGCACCTTCGCAACACGAAACGCATCGCCCAATCCGACGACAGCAAACCCGACTTCTTTGAAGCGGCACATCTTGAAGGCGACACAGATATGGTTGGTACCGTTCGGGAGCTGATGGCCGAAGAAAAACGTCGCCAAACTGACGGGCGGCAAGACTGGCAAATCCCTATGCGCCCCGATCACGGACAGGAGTTATTGGGCGATCTGGGCGGCCACAGCACTCCGGGTTACCCCTTGATCGGTCGGTTGCGGGGTTTGGCTGAATTGCGCGGGGTGATGGCGGCGTTCACGTAAGTGAAACCGCCATTCAAATTTCTTTTTGGCGGTGACACTTCTTTGCTTGCCTGCAATCCGCTTTCTTCGTTTACTGGTGTCACCTAAACGGGCAGCGGGGTGTCTTCCGGACTCGCCCGGCGTCTGGACAAGGCGCGTGAAATCCCCGCGAAAACCGATGCCTTGCAGCATCATTTTCGAAACGTCAGCCTGTATTCGAACGGCTGAAAAACGGGAGGTTTCTATATGAAAACCGCAGGCGTAATCGGTCTTGGCGATATGGGCAGCGGCCTGGCCAAGAACCTTATTAAAAATGGTTTCGAAACATCTGGTTTCGATTTGAGCAACACCCGCATGAGTGCTTTTGCTGAGATGGGTGGCAAAGCAAAAGATTCTGCCGGCGAGGTCGGTGCCCACGCAGACTGTGTTTTTGTCATGGTAATGAATGGAGATCAGGCCAGAGAAGTCATTCTGGGTGAAGATGGCCTGGTCACAAACATGGTCAAGGGCGGGACGGTCATCCTTTCGGCAACCGTAAAGCCCGCGGAAGCTCGTGCAATTGGCCGAGACATGGAAGGCTCGGGTATCAATCTGATCGACACTCCTGTATCTGGTGGGTTTCCGGGCGCTCAGAATGGCACACTAACGATGATGGCTGCCGGAGCACCAGATGTTCTGGACCGAAACGCAGAGGCAATGCAGGCAGTGTCGGGAACCATCCACCGGGTCGGCGCCAATCCCGGCGACGGCCAGACAGTCAAGGCGTGCCTCCAATCTTTGATCGGGTCGATCTTTTCGGCCACGTTCGAAGCTGCGGCTCTTGCCGCTAAGGCAGGGGTCAGCGGCCAGGCTCTGCTCGACGTGTTCTCATCTTCCAGTGCGGGATGCGGTGTTGTTAACACTGCGCTTGAAAACATCATTGACCGCAAATTTGTCGCAACAGGCAGTCATATAGCGACCATGCACAAAGATTTGACGATATCGCTTGCACTGGCCAGTGAACTTGGGGTCCCTATGCAGACCGCATCGTCAGCCATGCAAGTGTTTCACGCCGGAAAAACCAAATACCCTGACGGTGACAACTGGATCTGCACGCGCGTGATCGAAGAAATCGTGGGCGCGGAACTGCACCGCTGAAGACTGGGAGTTTTCCAATGAAACTTGGTGTAATTTGCGATGGAATCAGTCGTGACCTAACTCACGCCGTAGATGTGATGGACGAATTCGATCTGGAGTACGCAGAGCTTCAGTTTGTCGGCGATACAGAGGTCGGCGATCATACTGCTCAGGAAATTGCCGAAATCAACGCGCTGTTACGTGATCGAGGTAAACCGGTGTCCTGTCTGTCACGACATATTTTTGCGGGCATGACTGCGGCAAACAAACCCGGTGATGAGCTGCACACAAAGCACATGGACGCTTTAAAGCGTGTCATCGACATGGCACACACCGTTGGTTCGCCGTTAGTGCGCATTATGACCCAAAGGAAAGAACAGATTCTCTGGGGTAAAAACGGGGCCGAAAAGTGGAATGTAGCCCATGGCGTCTGGGACACGATGCCGCCATTGATTGCACCGGCCGTCGAATTGGCGAAGTCAGAAGGTATAAGACTTGTGGTGGAAACCGGGAACGGCACCCTGGTCAATTCTAACTACACGGCCCGTAAATTGATTGACGACTTGGACGCCAAAGACACTTTGAAAGTGCTTTGGGACCCAGGGAATAACTGCTGGTGCCACGAGCTTGCATATCCGGATGGTTACAATGAATTGCGGGGCGGTTATTTGGGCCATATCCACATAAAGGATGTAAAAGTCGACACTCCGAGAGCCACACTGGAAGTCCGCCGAATGGGTGAAGGCCAGTTGGCGGATCTGTTTCAACCCATTGCCGACGCGCTTAGATCTGATGGTTATGACGGCGTTATTTCATTCGAAAGCGTTTACCACCCCGGCAATGGAAATTTCGAAGACGGTTTCCGATTGTGTGTGGATAGGTTCAAGCAACAGTTTGGCTGATAAATACCATGTGACTGACAAAACCTAGGTTTCTGAACGCGGATTGAGGGCAAGGTTTGCCCCTCAACCAATTAGATTTGGAAGAGTCATTGAGATGGCCGGAACAAACGTTATCAGCATTAGTGCGACAAGAATGGCCAAATAAAAGGGCCAAATCGTCCGCACGGCTTTCTCCATTGGCAGTTTGCCTACCGCGCATCCAACAAATAGGCACGACCCGACAGGCGGAGTGCACAAGCCCAATCCCAGATTGACCAGTAAGATCATACCGAATTGCAATGGATCGATCCCCAAGCTGTTTGCGACCGGCAGGAAAATTGGCGTGCAAATCAAGATCAGTGCAGCCATATCCATTATCATTCCCAGGACCAGCAAGACCACGTTTATCATCAACAAGATCATAATGGGGTTTTCGGTCAACCCCGTAAGCAGTTCGACCGTTTTGTCTGGCACTCGGTAGAAGGTCAGCATGTAAGCAAATGCACCTGCGCACGCGATCAAGATCATGACCATTGCTGTTGTGCGCACAGCCGAAGACACGGCGATGCAGAAGTTTTCCCAGGTAATGCTGCGGTAAACAATTAAAGTAACGACGAAAGCGTATATCGCGCCGAAAGCACCTGACTCCGTTACTGTGAAGATGCCTGACAATACGCCCCCAACGATTATTACAGCCGTCAGCAAGCCTGGAATCGCACTAACGAAACTTAGGAGAAGCGCACGCCAACCGGGAAATTTTTCCGCCTGATATCCTCGCCTGACGGCCACTAAATACGCTGCTACGGCTAAGCAGATGCACATCAATACTCCCGGAAAAACACCTGCCAGAAACAACTTTGAGATGGAGACACCGCCCCCAGCCGCAATAGCAAAAATAATCATGTTGTGACTGGGTGGAATGATAATCCCGGCAATTGATGAGGTTACAGTCACATTGACAGCGTAGTCGGCATCATACCCTTTTTCCTTCATCACTGGCACAAGAATGGACCCAAGGGCCGAGATATCGGCTATTGCCGAGCCGGAGATTCCACCGAATAGCATCGACGAAAAAACGTTAACTATCCCAAGTCCGCCTCTAACGGCACCGACCGCAGCAGACGCGAACCTGACGAGGCGCATCGCGATGCCGCCGTGAAACATCAACTCGCCAGCAAAAATAAAAAATGGAATGGCCATCAGCGAGAAGACGTTGATGCCGGAGACGATCCTTTGAAAGCCAATCATCAACGGCAACCCTTCAAACCAAAAGGCCGAAATTGCTGCAATACCCAATGCAAAGGCCACAGGCGTTCCAATCAGAACGCAGAGTGCAAATACTGCCAGCAGAAAAAGAATTCCCATCAAACGCCTCTATTCAATGCTGCCGCTACGTTCATCGCCACCGACAAACACACGGATCAGATGACCGATGGAGAACACAAGAATAAGCCCCCCACCAATTGTCAGCGGCAATGAACGCAAACCCTCAGGCACTTGGATCAGCGGAATGAGTGATCCCCATTTGAAAATTGTAAGTCGAGCACCAAACCACAGCATCAACCCACCGAAGCCAGCCATCAGGACATCAGTAGAGACGACCAATACTCTTCTGATCCAAGGGGGAACGGCAGACCGTAAAAGCGAAACAGACAAATGGGAATTGTCGTGCACTCCAACCGCAGCTCCAAGAAATGCGATTGTCATCACAAGCAACAAAGCGACCTGTTCGACCCAAGTTGGTGTGGCGTTCAGGACGTACCGACCAAATACAAGCCAACCGAAGATTACGGTGATCACCACCAGCGCAATACCCGTTAAAACCCGGCAAACATACGCGATCCAATCAAGAATAAGAACCATATTGCGTATCGATACAGGCAGATCGGAAGCTACTTTCATAAGATCATTTCCTGCGTTAAGCACCCGACCACGCATCACCGTGGTCGGGAATTTTCAGGCTAGAGCTTTCTGTCTCAATCTGTTGCCTGGATGGTCTCGACCAACGGGCGTAGATTCGGGTTGGTCGAAAAGTAGGCTTCGTAAACCGGCCCCATTGCAGCCTGAAACGGTGCTTTGTCTGCAACTTCGTTCACAACTACTCCGGCTGCTTCAACCGCTGTACGGCTTGCCGCCTCGCGCTCAGCCCAAAGTTGGCGCTGCAATTCGGCCGACTCCTCCGCCGCTTCGCGGACGGCCGATTGCATTTCAGGTGAAAGGGCACTGAATGTATCAGTGTTTATACAGATGCATTCAGGAATGATCAGATGCTGTGAAAGAGAGTAATAGCCAGCTACTTCAAAGTGACCGGTCGACTCGTACGATGGCCAATTGTTCTCTGCCCCGTCGACGACACCCGTTTTCAAGGCCTGATAAACTTCGGCAAATGCCATTGGTGAAGGGTTTCCTCCAAGCTCGGCTATCATTCCCGTAAACAGGTCGTTGTTCATGACACGCACTTTCATGCCTTCGACGTCAGCAGGCGTATTGATCGCTTTTGTGCCGTTGTAGAACGAGCGAGCGCCAGCATCGTACCAAGCCAGCGGTGTTAAACCCTTTTCAGCCATCCCAGCGGCAATTGCTTCGCCGCCCTCACTTTCCAGAACCCGGAACATGTGTGGCACGTCCTTAAAAATGAAAGGCAGTGAAACAACGTTGGCTTCCGCAACGATCGGACCGATTGGGCCGAGGTTAAAGTTTCCAACTTCCAACGCGCCTGCCCGTACCTGCTCGACAGCGTCAGGTTGGCTACCCAAAGTACCTCCGTGGAACATCTGGACGTTTATTTCGCCGTCCGTCTTTTCGGTTACGAGTTCGGCAAATTTATCCATGGCTATCGTGTTGGGATAACCGTCCACGTGAATATTCCAACCGCGCCAATCTGCTGCAAAAGCTGAGTTGCTCAACACGGCTACCACGGTCGCGGCGCCAAATAGTGCTTTGGATTGTTTCATCGTCATTTCTTCCTCCCTAGAAAATTGGTTTCTTGAGCTATTGTCCGGTCAAAACCGGTTATGAAAAAAGCAGACCCCCGTTGATGTCGATGTTTGCGCCAGTGACGAAAGCAGCTTCATCCGATGCCAGGTAAGCCACCAGGTTCGCGACGTCTTCCGAAGAACCTTCGCGTTTGAGCGGCGTTGCCTCAGCCACGTTGGTTCTCACCTCATTTTTTGTGAAAATGTTGTGAAAATCGGTGTCGATCATCCCAGGACAAACCGAGTTCACGCGGATGTCTGGCCCCAGTTCCTTAGCCAGCCCGCGTGTCATTGTCATAATTGCGCCTTTCGATGCGGCGTAGGCAACCGCACCCGGGCCGCCCCCATCTCTGCCAGCTTGGCTGGCAAAACCAACGATCGCTCCGCCGACGTTCATGTGTGGTAGAGCCGCCTTAACGACGCGCAAGAATGACGTGGCATTCAATTCCATCACGTCTTGCCAGTGGGCTATATCCATTTCCGCGATCGTCTTACGCGCCACTAACCCTCCAGTCACATGCACCAGGACATCAATAGACCCGCCAAAAGCAGAAAGAGTTTCTGAAACAAGTGCTTTGACATCATCGTCTGATGTCATGTCGCCTTGAAGCGAAATTGCGTTTCCTCCGTTTTTCCGGATTTCCGAGACAGCAGAATCCGCCCCTTCAGAAGAACTGTGAAAATTGATCGAGACCGATGCTCCTGCTTTTGCAAGCCGCATTGCGCAGGCGCGCCCAATGTCTCGACCACCACCAGTAACAATCGCGACTTTTCCTTCGAGGTTTTGACGGGCGCCAAATTTCTCTGCGATTGATCCTGTCATTTTTGGTCCTTTCTGATTGCGGGTTCTCTTTGACGGGTTCCATCCAGCGTCCTGACAACCGCACCGCCTCAACGAGATTGCATTATTTAGTCGACTAGGATACTAGTATTGTCAACTGAATATTTCTGGCCATATTGTGCGAACAAGAAATCAGCAGGGTTCAAGAACGTTGGCAGCAGTCGCGCAGAAAGCTAACTTGGCGCAGACACTTTGAATTAACTGGCGCTTTCCCAAACTATTTGAGATGGCGAAAAAGGAAACAAATGCAAAGTCTTAAGGAAAAACTTGCTCGGCGCACGACCGCAGATATCGTGTATGATTATCTGTACGAAGCTATCGTCACACTGGAATTGCTGCCTGGAACCAAGTTGTCAGAGGCAGACATTGCCAAAAGGTTTGATGTTTCCCGACAACCGGTTCGCGACGCTTTCACCAAACTAGAATCGCAAGACCTTCTTTTGATACGACCACAGAAAGCCACTCAGGTGCGTAGCTTTTCAATGGAGCGCATAGAACATGCCCGTTTCGTTCGTTTGGCAGTTGAACTGGAAGTTGTGCGCGCGGCTTGCAGCGTCTGGCGACCCGAGCACGCTCTGGCCCTTAAGGAGAATCTGGCTGAGCAACTGAGCGTTATAGAAAAAAACGAAACGGAAAGATTTCACCAACTGGACTATGAGTTCCACAGGCTAATCTGCGAACTGAGCGGAAAACCCCTGGCATTTGAAACCATTCAAGAATGCAAAAGAAAAATTGACCGGCTTTGCGTTTTGAGCCTCGGCCGCCAAAGCGAAGCCAAAACTCTATACGAAGACCACTTTGACCTTGCCAAAGCGCTTTCCGACAAAAACGTAGATGCGGCAACAAATGTTGTCCGTCGCCACTTGAGCAGGATCGATAACACAATCGAAGAAATACACGCTAAACACGCTGACTACTTTGAGTAAGTTGGAAAATTAGACATTTCAAAAGGACGACCCAGTAATGGTATTGCTTAATCCTATCGTGCCCACCGACCCAGGCGTGACGCGTCAGGTCTTGGCGGATCATCCTAACCTAATGATGGTTTCGTTTCGCTTTGATGAAGGTGCCGAGGGGTTACTCCATCAGCACCCGCATGTTCAGGCAACATTTGTCAAATCCGGTCGCTTTGAATTCACTGTTGGCGATGTGAAAGAGGTGCTTGGGCCAGGCGACAGTATTATTATCCCTTCGAATCAAAAACACGGCTGTATATGCCAAGAAGAAGGAGAATTAATTGACTGCTTCACGCCTCGCAGAGATGACTTCGTGTAGAGTTAAAACTATATGAAACAAGAGTTTTTTGAAGTTTCAGTTTCCACACCCGGAAAGTCACTGACAGATATAAGCGAATTGATACAGCACGAAATCACCAGCCGCAGTTTCCTTTCCGGTTTGCTTACAATCTGGTGCGCTCACACTGGTGCTTCATTGTTGGTCCAAGCAAATGCGGATCCGGACGTGCAGCAGGATATCTTGGATTATTTTGAGAAACTCGTACCCAAGTCTGCGGGAGCGTACCGTCATAAACCTGAACAAGACGACAATGCTCCGTCTCACCTGCGGGCGCTTCTTACCCAGACCCAGTTATCTGTACCGATAAATGACGGACTTCTTCCATTGGGCAAAGTCCAAAGTCTTTACTTGTTTGAACATCGGGAAGCCCCAAAAATCCGACGCCTGAACATCCATTACCTGGGTACTTGAGCGATAGCATTTGACAAAATTGGTCGTCGGCTTCTCGAAATCTGGTATTTTTGAATTCAGGTCCGAGTTGGAGATGGAAATGTTAACGACAGAGCGGCTTAGAGATTATTGCGGCACCGTAACCAACACTGAAATTTGGAACGGCTTCGAATTGCGTCCGGACGACGTAATTGTGACCACACCCCCTAAATGCGGAACCACATGGATGCTGAACATCGTAATGATGCTCATATACCAACGCGTCGTTCCGGATGCCGGAAACTCAAAAGATGCCCCATGGCTTGACTGTGGTTTTCGTGATCGAAAGGAAATCGCGGAATTTTTGAACAGCTTGGACCGTCGCAGATGTATTAAAAGCCACACCCCAATGGACGGGATCGCCTACGGGCGCGAACCGACCTACATCGTTGTATACAGACATCCAGTTGACGCTCACTTTTCATTGCGAACTCATGCGGGAAATATGAAGGAGGACTGGCTCGATTATATGTTTCCAGAAAGCGAGAGCGAGGGGTTTCAGCGTTTTGTTAATGCGCCGGCCACCGATGCTGGGACCGACGATTTAACGCTTGCCTCATTTGTTCATCACTACCAACAGGCAAAAGAGCGCAAAGACAATGGCAACGTGCATTTTTTTCATTACGCCGATATGTCCCGGGATTTATCCGGTCAGGTCGAAAAGCTTGCGCGAATAATGAAAGTGCCTCTACCGCAATCACTCAGGGATGAAATCACTGAGGCAACTAGTTTTAAACAAATGCGAAAAGCCGTTGAAAGTAGTGAGCGCCGTTTTCATAAAGACACGCCTTTCCACGACCTCGCGGATTTCTTTTCTTCTGGCACATCAAACAAGTGGGAGGGGCGCATTTCACCGGAGGAAATGGAAACTTATAGCCGACGAATTCGGAGCCTTTTACCTGCCGAAGAAGTTACTTGGTTGGAAAATGGCTATCAGTTTTGAGTTCGCTGAGTTTGACGCGCTTGTCTGGCATTCTTTGTTCAACCACCACGCTAAGATTCCGAAACGTTTAAATGCATGAATCCCGACATTTAATAAAATCTCGCTCTCAAAAAATTTCGAAAAGTCACTAGAGATCCGTTAATACAGGTCTGCCTCACAATCCGGTGTCGTGACTTTGCATGTCTTGGCCTATTTCAACATTCTTTCTGACACGTCTTTCAGCAGATCATGCAGATCGAACTCCTCACCTTTGTCGGCCAGGCCTCGGTCACGCAAAATAAAAGACAGTCCGTGAACAAAACTCCAAAGCAGGAATCCGCGACGGCGAACCTCTTCGGTGATTCTGGATTCGCCTAGGCATTTTGCGACCTCGGAAAGCAGAATTCCAAAGCTTTGTTGCCCACCCTCCTCGAGCCGGGGGTCAGCAATGCGATCGGTGAATCCCCCAAACTTGAGCCGGAAAATACCCGGCTCGTTCATGGCAAACGCAACATACTCCATACCAATGGCCGTTATACGTTCTGGCGATCCTTCCGGGAATTCTTGCAAAGCGGAAAGCATATTTGCACGATGCCTGGCCATTCCCTCAAGAACAACGGCAACAAGCATTTCGTTCTTGTCTTTGAAGTGTTTGTAAGGTGCTGCCGTGGACACACCTGCCAACCTGCATGCGTCCGAAACTGAAAAACTGTCCGGGCCTTTTTCCTCAACCAACTGCCGCGTCGCCTCTATCAAAGCCGCTCGTAGATCACCATGATGGTAGGCTTTTTTTTCCGCCATTCGGCTTTCCGCGTTGCCGCCAGAGTTCTTGATTATTTTGGTGTCTGTCATGATCCAAGGTTTGGCAGATCACGTATCCCTTGTCAAAGTGAGAAGTTCTAACATATGTTAGAGAGACTAACTTGATGAGGTCAAAATGCCGAATCCAGAGATTTCCGCTTCTGCTCCTGCTAAGCGAAGCCCTTTTTCACGCGTCCTTCACCGCATAACACAGCTTAGTTTGACCGTAGGCGTCATCCTCGTCGCTGCTGCAGCGGTCCACTTAGGAGCTTCTGAGCTTTCGCGCCGAGCGAACGCTGTTCCCGCTCCTGACGCCGCCTCGGTGACGCCCGTTTCAGTAACGCCTATTAGTCAAGAAAGTCATTACTTAGTTGATCGGGTTTTCATCGGTCAGGTCGAGCCACAACGGTCTGCAGATATTTCCTTTGAGTTGAACGGAACCCTCGCAAAAATACTGGTCGACGAGGGAGATGAGGTTTCGAAAGGTCAACTGCTTGCTACGCTGGATATCGCGTTGCTGGAAGTTGAACGTGATCGCCTGTCCGCATCTCGCAAAGCTATAGCGGCGCTGCTTTCCTTTGCCCAAAAAACCGTTGAACGCAGTACAAAACTTATCGAGCAAGGATTTACCAGTCAGGCTCGTCTGGACGAGGCAATAGCTCAGCAAGATGAACTGCTTTCCAGAATGGGAGAGCTAGACGCAGCTTTACGCGACGTGACCGTTCGGATCGACAAATCCAGTATTAAAGCTCCCTTCGCAGGTCAAATTACCTCCCGGCATGTCGACGGCGGTGAAACGCTACTATCTGGAGAGCTTGTTTTGGGAATGGTCGAAATCGTGTCACCGCAGGTGCGAATAGGTATTCCACTTGATGTGGAGCCTTCACTTTTGGCCGATGTTGAAGTCGAAATTGCCGACAACCAGTATCAAGCGAAGCTGGCTACTTTGCGTCCAGATGTCGATCCACTAACCCGGACGCGTACAGCACTTTTTGACCTGAAAGACGGTCCCAACGTCGTGTTTGGACAGACCGCACGTGTTCACATCAGTGACCCGGTCGAAAGTACCGGCACTTGGGTTCCTACAACATCACTAAAAGAAGCGGCGCGTGGTCAATGGACGCTTTTGGTTGCGGACGCTGAGAAAACGGTTCGCATTGCGACCGTAGAGGTAATCCATGCCGAAGATGACCGCGTTTTTGTCAGAGGTATGTTTCCCAACGGCACTGTCTTGATTGATCGGGGGCCACAGCGTGTGACGGTTGGTCAGCGAGTCGCATTTGGCGGCAACGAGTGACGGAGGATACAAATGGAAACCCTTACATTTCGTCACCCCAGGCTTGTCGCTCTAATAATCTTAGTGTTGGTATCCGCTGGGCTGTCATCTTTTCTTTCGTTGGGGCGGCAGGAAGATCCAACAATCACCAATCTGTTTGCAACTGTGACGACTCAGTTTCCGGGTGCGGACCCGGAGCGGGTCGAAGCGCTGGTAACCGCTGAGATCGAGGAAGAGTTGCGGAAAATTTCTGAAGTAGACGAGATAAGTTCGGTTTCCAGATCTGGGATTTCAGTAGTTTCCGTTGAATTGCTTGAAACGCTGGATGAAGCCACCATCGAACAAGTTTGGGCCGAAGCAAGGGATGCGATCGATGACGCCAGTCAGAATTTTCCCACTAGTGTTCTGCCACCAGATTTCGACGCAGAAGGCATTTCCGCCTATTCTGCGGTGATCGCAGTGGCGGCTGACAGCCCGAATTTCCCAATAACGCTGCTATCGCGCCATGCGGAATCCTTGGGCGACAGATTGCGGACGATCCCGGCCACTCGTGCCGTTGATTACTTTGGGCAGCCGGAAGAGGAAGTCCTTGTCAGCGTTGATATGGATAAAGCCGCAGCATTAGGCCTGAGTGCCACTGAAATTTCGCAGCGGATAACCGAAGCTGATGGAAAAGTCCAATCAGGCCGCTTACAGTCCGATGTGGATTTAACCATAAATATCAGTGGGGAAATCGAAACAATTGACCGCATCAGAAGCATTGTTCTGCGCGAAAATGCCGAGGGCGCAGTTGTACTACTGGGTGACATCGCCACAGTGGATCGCGGCCCCCGAATGCCTGAGTCTGCGATCGCATTTGCCAACGGCATGCCAGCCGTTCTTGTGGGCGTTCTTGCTCAAGACGGGGTTCAGATCGACCGGTGGACTGGATTTGTGCGAAAGGAACTTGAAGAAGGTTCTGCGTCAGTCCCTGTGGGTATTCAGGAGTTACTACTCTTTGACCAAAGTAAATACACAACAGACCGCCTGACCGAAGTCGGGATTAACATGGCAATCGGTGTCGCGCTCGTGGTTGCGGTTCTGTTCATAACGCTTGGTGTTCGAGCCGCTGCAATCGTCGCACTTGTTCTGCCGGTCGTTTCGCTTGCCACGCTCGCAACAATGAACATGATTGGACTGCCAATTCACCAGATGTCCGTCACCGGACTGATTGTGGCCTTAGGCTTGCTGGTAGACGCCGCAATCGTGATGACAGACGAAATCCGGCGACGTTTGCAAGACGGGATGGATCGTATCACTGCAGTGCGCGACGCGGTACGCCGATTGGCGGCTCCGCTGTTGGCTTCCACCATCACCACCGCGCTAGCTTTCATGCCCATGATCCTTCTGCCCGGGCCTGCTGGTGACTTTGTAGGCGCCATAGCCATCGCCGTTGTACTTATGTTGGTGTGGTCTTTATTGGTTGCTTTGACGGTCACGCCTGCAATTGCAGGCTGGGTTTTATCTGACAGAAAAGACGCTGGAATACTTGCTCAAGGCATCAGTATCCCAGCACTTGCCCGTCTGTTTGAGGCATCAATACGTATTTCGGTCGCAAACCCAGTGCGGTCCATCGCGCTGGCGTTGGTATTACCCGTTCTTGGATTTGCAGCATTTCCCACTCTGACTGCTCAATTCTTTCCGGGCGTAGATAGAAACCAATTCTACATCGAAATTGATATGCCAGGGGGTACTTCGATTTCCGGCACAACGGCAACAGCACGGCTGATCGACGAAATGCTTTTGGCTGATGCCGGCGTGCAAAGCGTCTACTGGACGGTGGGAGAGTCAGGTCCAGCCTTCTATTACAACATAGTTGGCAATCGCTCGCGTGAGCCCGGATTTGCGCAGGCAATGATCACAACGAAAACTGCGGAAGATGCCGCCCGCCTGGTCGGAGATTTGCAGGGTCGCCTGGACACAGATTTCACCGAAGCACAAATAATTGTGCGCAACCTTGTTCAAGGCCCCCCAGTTGCCGCGCCTATAGAGGTAAAAATACAGGGACAAGACATTACAATTCTTCGCGAGCTGGGTGACGAGATTCGATCGGTCATGGCCAACCTCGATTTGGTGACACAAGCCCGAGCAAGCGTAAATGGCGGCAACCCCCAAATCCGGTTCGAGATTGACGAGATAAATGCCCGCCTGCTTGGCTTGGATGTTGCGGACATAGCAGGTCAGCTGGACGCCGCGTTGGTGGGAGTGACCGGAGGTTCATTGATAGAAGGCACCGAGCAACTACCCGTTCGGGTGCGTTTTGGTGACGAAATTCGCTCTGATCTGAGCACTATAGTCAGCATGCCTATCCTTCTGCCGGACGCTGCTGCAATCTCCGCTACTGGTGTGTTTCCTGCGGTTCCTTTGTCCGAGCTTGCCAAACCCATAGTCGAACCCGCTGAAAGCGTAATTACTCGGACCGATGGCGTCCGTGAAAACACAATTCAGGCATTCATCGTGCCTGGTGTACTACCTGAAGAAGCTCTGCAGGATGTGCTGGAAGCCTTGGATGTTTCGGGATTTGAGCTACCGCTGGGATATACAATGACCTTGGGCGGAGACAGTGATGCACGTTCCAGCACAGTCGGCAATCTGATGGCTTCGGTGGGGTTGATCGTGACACTGTCCATCGCGACAATCGTCCTGACATTCAACTCTTTCAGGTTAACCTTGGTGACGTTGGCGGTTTGTGTCCTGTCGGCTGGTCTTTCTATGCTGTCACTTGCAATCATGCAATATCCGTTCGGCATTCAGGCGATCATTGGCGTGATTGGCTCCATCGGCGTTTCGATAAACGCGGCCATAATAATACTCACCGGCTTGCAACAAGATCCGCGGGCAAGTCGCGGTGACCGAAACGCAATGGCGCGCGTTGTCACCGGTTCCAGCCGGCACATCATCTCGACCACAGTTACGACGTTTGGCGGGTTTCTCCCCCTGATAGTAGGTGGCGGTGCATTCTGGCCCCCGTTTGCGGTGGCAATAGCAGGCGGCGTGTTGCTGTCGACCGTTGTGTCATTTTTCTTCACACCACCTGTTTTTGCATTGGTTTACCAAGGGCGTTTCAGAAAATTACGTATTTCCGAGAAACATCAATCCATTTCAGACAAGGCGGTTATCTCATTAGCGGCAGAGTGAGGATCACCTGTCTCGACGATGCACACTCTGGTAAGAACAAAAGCGCAGTTTCAACCTCATTTCCAGATGTCAGACCTGGAGAAAAAGTGTGGTTTTAGAAAAAGGCTGCAGAATTGGCAAACAAGTCGTAGAGTATGCGCAGCCAGACGGGTCGGAACTAAACACAGAGAACCGCTGCGCCTTGCAATCGTCCGGATCGCAAGTCGTCAAGGGCATCATTCGCGCATTCCAGCGGATAAGTTAATACACGGGTTTCTATAGGTATTTCCGAAACCAATTCAAAAAACTCATCACCGTCTTTCCTTGTCAGATTGGCGACGGAACAAATAGAGCGTTCCTCCCACAGGTCTGAATATGGAAACGACGGTATATCACTCATGTGAATACCGCCGCAAACAATACGCCCTCCTTTGCGGGTTGCTTTAAGGGCAAGTGGGACAAGAGCGCCGACCGGAGCAAATATGATTGATGCGTCAAAACTTTCAGGAGCACTTTCAGAAGAGCCACCGGCCCATTTAGCACCCAATTCCAAGGCAAACTTTTGTGCTGCGATGTCGTCATCTCTTGTGAAAGCATAGACATCGACGCCAAGCGACGTAGCAACCTGACAAAGGATATGAGCTGCAGCGCCGAAACCATAGATACCTAAGGATTTTGGACCGCCAGCCATCCTGAAGCTGCGATAACCGATCAGACCGGCACACAAAAGCGGAGCCAAATCCGCCGCTTCTTTTTCTTCCGGCAACGGGAAAACAAAACTCGAATCCGCCACACAGTATTCGGCGTAGCCACCGTTAATTGTGTATCCTGTAAACCCCGGCTCGTCACAAAGGTTCTCGCGATGAGATCTACAAAATTCGCACCTACCGCATGTATGTCCCAGCCAGGGAACGCCGACTCGCTGACCAATTTTTAGCTTGCCCACCCCGTCTCCCAAGTCACTGATACGCCCGACGATTTCATGTCCTGGGACCAGCGGCAGTACGGGGCTTTTCAGGTCACGATCAACGATGTGCAAATCAGTTCGGCAGACACCACACGCCTCGACTTGCACCTGCACCTGCCCTGCGCCAGATACTGGAATAGGTAATTCACAAAGTCGCAGACTGGGACTCTTCCCATCGAAAACCATTGCTCGCACAGCACACCTCCTTGCAGTGCACTATCTCGAAAACAGCGACCAAGCTCCAGCTTGCCCCGACGCGCGACATTGAACGTCCCGATAGTTTTTGAAGCTAAGTCAACGTGGATGTGGATTCACCTGGTTACGTGAACCGCACACTTTGCATGATGCACAACCCTGTTCGCAGTTGACCCTAGAAAGATATTCTCAAAGCCCGGCTTGTGCGAAGCAATTACAATGCAGTCAACATTTTGTTCATTGGCGAAATCGACAATCGCCCTGCCAGCATGCCCAGAAACCAACTTCGCTTGAGCGCCGGGCAACTCTGACGCACTCTTGAGTAGGTTCTCCTGAATCTCATGGCGTGTGTTCTTGAAAACCTCTTCTGGAATCTGAGACGCCACATACGCCGGAATAGGTTCCTGCACGTGGAGCATAATGAATTCTGCATCGGTGTCAGCCAGCAGGCGCGCCGCTTCAAAAGAAGCCCGAGTATCATGGTCACTATCCAGCGCCACAGGGACTAGAATTTTCTTGTACATGTACAGTCCTTTCGACTGATCGGGTTAAATTCAAGTGGAAACTTCCAATGTTAACACCCTAAACCGGCTCTGACTTTGAAGACTGCCCAACTTTTTTCGCTGTGGTGGTAACATCGTCAATTGTTTTCTCCACGGCTTCCGCTTCAGTTTCTGCCGCATATGCCGCACAACGGGCAACTGTTTCGAACCATTCCTGAGCGTCCGCGATCAGACGTTCTGCTGAGTGACGCTGCCATTCCGTAATCGTTTGCATGGCTTTCGATGGGTCGCCTGCATTGGCCGACGACGCGGTACGCGCCGCCTTAAGTGCAGACCGAACAGCCTCATGACGCCTTTCAAACCAATGTTGTGCAAAGTTTTCTGCTTCTTCCAGCATCTTCTCCTGCGCGTCCCAAAATTGCTCAATCTGAGCGCCAAGAACAGGATTCACAGACTCCGAAGGCTGCATTTGTTTGAACACGTCGATCAATGTTGTGGGGTGTTTTGTTTTCGGCGTCTTATCTGGCATCGAAAGTTCCTCCTCATTCTCTCGCCAGCCATTGTGCCGATGCTCACAAATTCCGCTTTAATTTAGATCAATTTCATCGATCATCTTTGTCCATGACCATTCAACGAAATTCGTTTATTCACTTACGCGACAGGCATCCTGGAAAACTTCTTTTAAAATCAAGAGATGCGGACATTGAATGAGTCATCATTAGTTATTTGTTTAGAAGGCCACCAGTTTCGCATGAGTTGGTGACGAGGTTTTTCAGAAAAAATCTGCCCTAAATTCACGGAGATTCGTCACAACTACCCGCAGCCGAAATAAAAGATCAGACCAGCCCCTTTGGGAGGAGATAAAGAGGCTGGTCCTTTGCGTTGGCGTACACTGTTGAACTTTCGCCGCCGCTTGCGCTGGCATTCTCTGGGAGGAGCGAGAACCAGCAGATTCATAGTGCCTATTAAACACCTGGTAATTACATGTTTTTACAGGTTTTCGGCGTCGCCACCCCAATCATCTGAAAGCAATTTCTCGGCATACATTGGTATGTCTGCCCGCGAGATCCCGATCTGGGTAAGTTGGTGATCACTCATTTCGGATAGAGTTGACATCATTCGCGCCATTTGAAGTGTTCTTAATACTCCGCGCATGCCTGCAAATACTTTGTTCAGTCGCGAAAGGATCAGAGGCAATATACTCTTGGCCCCACGTGACATGGAACTCAAATATAACAATGTGTTATCCGAGTTTGGCCCGACTGCTTGCGATTTAAAGGTCATTTGCTGCCTCCTTTGCCAGTCCTTTGATACTGCCACGCGGAATACCTAAATCATTGAGGTCACGGTCAGTGAGATTAGAAAGTTCGCGATAAGTGTTTAGATAGACCTTTCTTTTGGTGATGGCGGCCCGCACGGCATCCCGCTTTTGCTGAAAGACTGTGCGGCCAGCATGCAGAACGACCTCTAACGAAGTAATCGATCTTGTATTTGCCATAATTGCGCCTCGTCTATTGCTGCATTGCAGTATTTATGCTGCACTGCAGAAGTAACCGAGCTTGATAGCGCTCACAATTTCTTAAATTGGAACAGGACCCATTCCAATTTGGAACAGGCCAATGGTGTGAAATGGATATATCTGCGCAAATGTTGATCTTTGCGACCGTCGTTGAGCGCGGGAGTATTTCTGCGGCTGCCCGGTCAATGGATCAGACCCCTTCTGCTGTAAGCAAACAAATCGGATTGCTTGAAGATCGCGCCCATTACCGCCTTCTTAACAGAACTCGAACCGGTGTGTCGCCTACGCAAGAAGGTATGGAATTTTACCGAAAATGCAGAGCCATGGCCGACAAATTCAAAGAGGCCGAGGCACTTATATTAAATCAGGATGGAACGCCTCGCGGCAAACTCAAGGTTGTGTCAACCGTTGCATTCGGAAAGTCGCAATTGATCCCTCAACTTCCCAAATTTATGGAAGAAAACCCTGAAGTTGAGGTCGCACTTGACCTGACGGACAGGGAAGTTGATTTGCAAAGTGAAGGATTTGACGCGGCCATATGCTTTGACGAACAACACAAAAGCCCTGACACGATCGTGCGCCGTATTATGGAAAGCCGTCGGGTTTTATGCGCATTACCAAAATACCTAGAGCGCTGCGGAACGCCTTCGAACTTTGAACATTTGGCACAACACAATTGCTTAAGGGTTGCGGGAAGCAAGTTTCGGAATTCTTGGGGGCAAGCAGAGATCGACGGCAACCAGTTATTTGTGGCGCAAGGGAATTTTGAAGGTAACAGTACAGATGTGATATACCGGGCGGCTCTTGCAGGTCTCGGGATCGCCAGACTGCCCTGTTATATGGTTGAGCAAGAATTTAATTCGGGCGAGTTGGTTCAGGTCATGCCCGAATATTCGCCGAACAGTACCGACATTGTCGTAATGTTCGCGGACAAGCGAAATTTGGCGCCAAAAACCCGCGCATTCATAGACTTCTTGGCACGTCAATTTAAAAACTCTTCTAAAGATCTGGCGATTGAAACTTGTCCGTAGGACCTTGTCGTTCATTAGCTGAAGCGGCTTATACCAGACTTCAATGTTCAGCTTCGCCAACTAATATACCGGCGAAGAAGTCTGTCAAACCAAGATAATCACCCAGACGCAAGACATTGGCAACGTATTGGTCAGGTCTAACGATCACCATGCATCCGATGTCTCGATCAATTCCTCGCATGGTATAGATGTCGTTGCCAGTTTTGTGGTCGACGCAGAAGACCTTTTCGGCGTCGCGCAGACCATACTTGCCTTTTGCTGGCCTTAAGAACCAGGGCATATCCTCGAAGCTTAGCGACCTAAAGTCCTGTTGAAAAATCGCGCGAACGTCAATCAAGCCGTCAATAGCCTCGCCATGACGCCCGAAAAGTTTAATCGGTGAGCTTGGATCGTTCAGAAGAAAATTACATAGGAGATGAATAGAACCATCCCGAGTGCCTATATCGCCCGATCCGGCAAAGGCGTAAATTCTCCAGCGGGCATCTGCCTCGGCAGTATGCCCCAATTGCATAGGCATGGCGTCAGCGAGCCGCACAACTGGAGCGGAGTGAAACCGCTTTCCGATGACCTGCCCCTTGGCCAGATGCTGATAAGTCGGTTCTGCGATCAAGTCGGATGGTTCATAACGAACGGCGAGTCCGCCAGTAAATTCCAGATTTTCAATGAACTGCTTCTGAATCCGGGGCACATCGGTGCCGTCTAGCTCTGCCTCGCTAGGGGGTGCGCTCATGATACGCGCCCATTTATGGTCGGTTTCCACAAGCCGCTTTGCTTCCAACAACCGTTCAGCGGAATAACTGTGCAAAAGGCTTGGCTTTGAACGCCCAGTCAAAACATGTACGAGTTTCCATCCGAGATTGAATGTGTCTCCCATCGACACATTCATTCCCTGCCCCGCTTTTGGGCTATGCGTATGACACGCGTCACCAGCAGTGAAGACACGGGGCGTCCGGGTATCCACTTCATCTGTGGGTACGTCATCGAATTTATCAGTCAGCCTATGTCCGATCTCGTAAACCGACCACCAAACCACCTCTTTGACGTCAATTGAATATGGCAGAATGATCCGATTGGCCGCAGCAATAATGTCGTTGGCGGTTAAGTTTCGGTTTGCGATCCTTTCTGCCGGATTCAATTTGTCCAGCTCGACATACATCCTGAACAGATATCCGCCCTCACGAGGAAGTATCAGAACATTCCCTTCGGCCGAAGATTGAATAAGGCATTTACGTCGAACGTCTGGAAAGTCAGTATTGGCGAGGATGTCCATTACTCCCCAGGCTTGATGGGCTGCATCTCCTTGCAACTTTCCGCCAATGGCTTTGCGCACATTGCTGCGCGCGCCGTCGCAACCGACAACGTAATTGGCGCGCACTTGAATTGGTTCGGCAGCATCCTCATTCTCTTTCACTGGGTCGAGCACTACTGTGACCGGGTGGTCAGCAGTAACAGTGTCAATCGTCAGATCGCGGACGTTAAAACCGTATCTAGGCTCCAACCGCGTTGGCGCATTTCTCATAACATCTAAGAAAAGCTCATGTATCCGAGCTTGATTCATCAGAGTGTGCGGCATTTCGGATTGATCGTCGGCTACATCTTGAACAATGCCTGCCCGTTTTATGTGACCGGGGTTAGCAGGGTTTGGTGCCCAGAATGTTGTTTGGTTTACCCAATAAGCTTCACGCTTGATCTTGTCCGCAAATCCGAATGCTTGAAACATTTCCATCGAACGGACGTTAACCCCGTCAGCTTGCCCTTTTTCCATTGGACCCATCTTTTGATCCACAATCATCGTTGTAAATTCGCTGAACTGTGAAAGTTGTGCCGCAAGGCATAGCCCTGCTGGGCCGCACCCTACGATCAAAACATCAACGGTTTCGGGAAGAACTCTATTCTCGTCATTATTTTTGGACCCGCCGTTATCAGCTGGCTTTATGTCCGGATCACCAGGTCGAAAACCATTTAAGTAATATTGCATGACCACTGCCCAGTTACTGTTTTGCGGGATATGATATTTGTACTTACTATATTGAGGCAAAAAAGGTATGTATACATATTTTTTTATCAAACTATGGTCGATTGTAGCATTAGTGAACCAAAGTGGCGGAGGCTAAGGTGCAAATTTACGGAATGGCGGGTCATCTTATCCGGCGACTCAATCAAATTTCGACGCATGTATTCTCAACCCGAATGATGGAAGCCGGTATTGATCTGACTTCGGTTCAGTTCGCGGCACTGGACGCTATTCGTACCCGCCCGGGAATCGATCAAGCGACGATTGCGACGATGATAGCCTACGACCGGGCGACAATCGGCGGGGTCATAGATAGGCTTGAACAAAAAAAATACGTGACAAGATCGATCAGCAAGCGAGACAGGCGGGCTCGTGAAGTCACACTTTCTGCGGAAGGAGAAAACATCTACGCCAAGGCTTTACCTGTCGTCGTAGCCCTTCAAAACGAAATCTTGCGTGGACTGAGTTCCAGCGAGCGTGAAGCATTTCTCGAATTCGCGACAAAGACTATCGAGGCCAATTCCGATGAAAATCCAAGCGTCTGAGCAATATGTTGCGCCAATGTCTTCAACACTGAAATAGAAAGCAAATCCTAAAAAAAATCGATTTAGTTGCCGATTTCTGAAACTAACGGAGAAGAAAGCTCAATTTACCTCAGCCCAACATAAAGGCAATGTGAGCAAGAGAGAGGAAGAATGATGTCCAAGCCCAGATTGTATGGTGACACGGTCAGGAACCACGAGGTTCGGTCAAGGAACGCAACTCCTAAGTCGAACCACTTGAAACACCACAACAAAATGGCACAAGATCGTTATAGCTTATAACTACAAAGAGATATCACATAGAGAAGGGTGATACTCATAGGTCATTAAGGGAGGAGACCATGACCAACTCGCGCAGAACTTTACTGAAATCCGCCGTCGCGGCGATTGCTTTCGGCGCCATGGCCACCGCAGCTTTCGCAGCCGATGTCACTTTGCGTATGCATCAGTTTTTGCCCGCGCAGGCTAATGTTCCAAAGAACATATTGGACGTCTGGGCTGACAAGATCGAGGCGGAGTCAGATGGCCGTATCGAAATCCAACGCTTTCCAGCCATGCAGCTAGGCGGCAAGCCCCCCGAACTGATCGACCAGGCCATTGACGGGGTTGCAGATATTGTCTGGACTGTATCTGGTTACACACCCGGCCGCTTTCCCCGGACCGAAGTATTTGAACTCCCCTTCACAATGACCAACGCCGAAGCGGTTTCTCGTGCCTATTGGGATTTGGCCGAAGAAACCATGATGGACGACGACTTCAAACAGTTCAAAGTTCTTGGGCTTTGGGTGCACGGCCCCGGCTTGATCCATTCGAAAGATCCCATTGAAAGTATTGAGGATCTTAACGGCGTGAAACTGCGCGCACCGACACGTGTAACCAACGGCTTGTTCAGCTCGTTAGGCGCTACCCCGGTCGGGATGCCAGTACCTGCGGTACCGGAGGCTTTGTCCAAAGGTGTGATCGATGCCACCGTCATTCCATGGGAGGTGACCGGAGCGTTGAAAGTCAATGAATTAGTGGGAAATCACACTACTTTCGGTGACGATTCATTGTATACGACGACTTTCATCTTTGCGATGAACAAAGATCGTTGGGACGCATTGCCGGACGATCTGAAGGCCATAATTGATGCCAATTCCGGTGCAGAGTTCTCTGCTTTTGCGGGAAAGCAAATGCAGGCTGACGACGATGGGCCACACAAACAGGCCATGGAACGCGGCAATAATATAATAACACTAAGCCCTGAACAGGTCGAAGAATGGAAGGCTGCCTCGCAACCCACCACCGATGCTTGGATTGCCGAGATGGACGAAAAAGGTATGGACGGCACGGGCCTTCGAGCTCGCGCTCTTGAGTTAATCTCGCAATACTCAGGTAATTGATCCGATTGCGTCCCCTGCAGACAAGTGCCTGCGGGGGAAGCTGTCTTTTGGAGTAAATAATGCAGAACATGGTGGAACGCACGGCGCGTTACATGGCCATTCTTGGCGGTATTGTGCTGACGCTACTGGTCTTGTTGACAACAATCAGTGTTCTGGGGCGCGGCCTTAACACGTTTGGGCATTCGGACTTTTTGAACGCCCTTTCGGAATCGGCAGCGCAAGCGTTGATTGCAACAGGCGTTGGACCTGTTAACGGTGATTTCGAACTCGTCGAGGCCGGAGTTGCGTTCGCCATATTCTCCTTCTTGCCGATATGTCAGCTCTACGGAGCGCATGCGACAGTCGACGTTTTTACAAACATTCTGCCACCAAAGGCCAACAAAGTGATTGTTACCTTCTGGGAAGTAGTGTTGTCACTTGTGATATTGCTGATTACCTGGAGGCTGTTTGTCGGCCTGCAAGGTAAAATGGACAACGGCGAAACGACCTTTCTGTTACAGTTTCCTGTCTGGTGGGCCTATGGGTTGAGTTTAATAGCCGCGCTAATTGCGTCCTTGGTGGCTGTTTATTGCGCTGTTGCGCAAGTTATTGAACTTGTGACAGGGCGCTTAATCCTGCCGCATCGTGGGGAGGCGGCACATTGACACTACTAGAAATGGGCTACCTGTCATTTCCCATCCTTTTAATCATGATCTTTATGCGCGCACCGATCGGACTTGCGATGCTATTGTGCGGAATTGGCGGGCTGTATTTCGCCATGGGCGGCGCTAACATGTTCATGTCCAAGCTGAAAACTGAAACCTATTCGACTTTTTCCAGTTATTCACTGACCATTATTCCGATGTTTTTACTGATGGGGCAGTTTGCAACTCTGTCAGGTATGTCTTCGGCTCTGTTCAAAGCAGCTGAGAGTTGCCTGGGCCACCGAAAGGGCGGTGTCGCAATGGCAGCCGTGGGTGCCTGCGCTGGTTTCGGTGCAATCTGTGGGTCATCCCTCGCCACTGCCGCTACAATGAGCCGGGTCGCGCTGCCGGAACTACGCCGATATGGTTATTCTGGCGGGTTTTCAACGGCCACGCTGGCCGCTGGGGGTACTTTGGGAATTCTGATTCCACCTTCGGTAATTCTTGTCATTTATGCAATTTTGACAGAACAGAATATTGCAAAACTGTTCTTGGCGGCCTTTATCCCAGGCATCCTCGCGGCGCTTGGGTATATCGTCACAATATCAGTTTATGTTCGTATGTATCCAGACTCCGCTGGTACCCGCGAGGCAGTCCCTTATGCGGAACGTGTTCGCGCGTTGCTGGATGTCTGGCCAGTCCTTTTGGTATTTGGTCTCGTGGTCGGCGGCATTTACTTGGGATGGTTTACGCCGACAGAAGGTGCCGCAGTTGGCGCAGCTGGAACTGGTCTCATCGCTCTGCTTTCGGGTAATCTGAACTGGCAGGTATTCGTTGAAAGTATCATTGCTACCGCCACAAGCACCGCGATGATCTTTTTTATCGTTTTAGGCGCAGGGCTTTATAACAGTTTTCTCGCTCTTACGCAGGTTCCGCAGGAATTATCCAATTGGGTCGTGAGCCTGGGCCTCAGTCCGTGGACAGTATTGTGCCTGATCTTGGTATTCTACTTGATCTTCGGCTGCCTCATGGACAGTCTTTCAATGATCCTGCTGACTATCCCAATCTTCTTTCCCGTGATCAGTACGCTGGACTTTGGGATGAGTCCCGAGCATGTGGCAATCTGGTTTGGCATACTTGTACTTATCGTCGTCGAAGTCGGATTGATCACTCCTCCAGTAGGGATGAACCTGTTCATCATTAACGCAATGGATCGGTCAACGCCGATGGTTGAAACATACAAATCAGTTATGTGGTTCGTGACGTCTGACATCGTTAGGGTCGTAATTCTGGTCCTTTTCCCTGCTATCACGTTATTCCTGATACCTTAGAGCCGGTGCCAGAGGCCGTTCGCGAATGAATTGTGCAAAAATAGATATGGAACATAACAATGACAAACTATATGCAAATCGAGGCCTGCCGTGGAACTAAATAATACCATTGCTTTAGTTACCGGAAGCGCCAGTGGTCTGGGTGCAGCAACGGCGAAACATTTTGCTGCACATGGGGCCAGAGTCGCCGTTTTGGATTTCAATGAAGCCCAGGCCAACGCTGTTGCTGAAGAACTCAAAGGCTTTGCTGTAGCAACAGATGTGAGAGACAAAGCCGCTGTTGCTGAAGCATTCGAATCCGTTTCAAATTTTTTTGGGTCCCCGCCGAGGATCATAGTCAATTGTGCCGGCGTCGGCATGGCTGCTCGAATAGTTGGTCGGGAAGACAAACTGTCATTTGACGTATTTGAACAGACCCTTCGCGTAAACCTCTTCGGTACATACAACGTGATGAGCCACGCAGCATTGCGAATAGCCAAGCTGAGTTCGCTCGAAGATGGTGAAAGGGGTGTTATCATTAACACTTCTTCAGTCGCATGGGAGGACGGGCAACTTGGGCAGACAGCCTATGCCGCCTCCAAAGGTGCGATCACCGCGATGTCGCTACCCGCCGCACGGGAATTTGCGCAATCAGGTATCCGCGTGATGGCCATTGCGCCAGGATTGTTTAACACCCCTATGATGGAAGGATTGCCGGAAGACGTCGCCGCCAAAATCACAGCAAACATTCCCTTTCCAGCGCGTCTTGGCGAAGCCAACGAGTTCGCCTTGCTTGCCAAACACATTGTGCAAAACCCGTTCCTGAACGGCACGACCATTCGTCTGGACGGTGCTGTACGCCTTCCACCCCGATAAGGAGACCAACATGGACGCCCAAATCCTGAAAGTTGACCGCGAAGGACCGATCGCAACGCTTACCATGAACCGCCCAGATAAGCGGAATGCGATGTGCGAGGAATTGTTGGTCTCACTGGATACATATTTTTCAGATCCGCCTAAAGATGTCCGAGTTGTAGTATTGACGGGAACTGCCGGGCACTTTTGCTCGGGGCTTGATTTGTCCGAGCATGTAGACAGGTCCGCTGAAGAAAACCTGCACCATTCGCGTCATTGGCACAGCGTAATGGACAAAATCCAGTTCGGCGGACTAGCCGTGATTTCTGCGATGTTTGGTGCCGTAATCGGCGGTGGGCTGGAGCTTGCTGCTGCCACACATGTGCGTATCGCCGAACCATCAACAATCTTCCAACTTCCCGAAGGCCGCCGCGGGATATTTGTTGGCGGTGGCGCAACGGCGCGGGTTGGACGTTTGCTGGGACCAGACCGAATGACGGAAATGATGCTGACTGGCCGAAAGTACGGCGCGGAAGAAGGCGTGTCCCTTGGCCTTGCCCACTATTCCACGGCTGAAGGTGAGGCAATGGCGCTTGCGCAAAAGCTGGCTGGCAAAATTTCCCGCAACGCCCCTTTGTCCAACTATCTGATGATCCAAGCAATTCCCAGGATCAACGAGATGTCCCACGGCGATGGGTTGTTCACCGAGTCATTGGCCGCAGCTCTTTCACAAACGACAACGGATGCCCAGGAAGGTTTAAGAGCTTTTCTGGAAAAGCGTGCCCCACAGTTCAGGTAGTCAGATGAACACAGAAAAGCAAAACCTTACGAATTCGACGGAAACCCATGCTGTCAGCGACGCCACGTTGCGCGCGTTCATAGGTTACAGAATGAAGCGTGCTTTTAACGTCGTTCGCGACGACCTTACCGCCACGCTTCGGGCGTTTGATCTGCGTATGCTGACCTACACTGCACTGGTTTTGATCGTCGACAACCCAGGCCTGCGACAATCGCAACTGGCAGACGCAATGGACATCGAGCGCCCAAACCTCGTGATCATTATTGACGAGTTGGAACGCAGAGATCTGATAATCCGGGATCGTGTTCCCACCGATCGCCGTGCGTATGCGCTTAAGGCAACTTTGGCGGGTCGGCAACTCTATGAGAGGGCTGTTGCGGCCGTCACTTCGCACGAAGAAAAACTGTTGGCCAACCTCGATCAAGGCACCATCAAAATTGTTTTTGACGCTTTCAGCGTTATCGAGCAAGCAAAGCGGAGGACCTGAAAGTGCGGCGTACCTCTGATTTTCTTGCCCATTCCATTGCTCGGGAAGATCGCGCGGATGGCACTATCCTTCTGCGGTCGAAACACCCTCTGGGACCTGTTGTAAAATCTTCCAGCGACTGGCTTCATAAGTGGGCTGTGAAATCGCCGAACCAAACCTTCGTCGCAGAACGAAGCGGCGCTGGTTGGCGAAAGGAAAACTACGCGGCAACCTTACAAAAAGTGCGAGCCGTTGCCAGCTCGCTGTTGGCAAGAGGAATGGGACCTGAAACCCCAATCCTTATCATGTCGGGCAACGGAATTGATCATGGTATTTTGAGCTTGGCCGCGCAATATGTCGGCGTGCCAACTGCCCCGGTAGCAGAGCAATATTCGTTGATCCGCGGAGCTCATGACCGCCTACGTCATGCCATCGAACTGGTTGGGCCCAAGATGGCCTATGTCTCAGACGCAGAACAATACGGTGAAGCGCTGTCGATTGAGGTCTTGAATTCAGTTGAAGTAATCGCCAGCCGCACAGGAAGCTATTCTGCAGTTACCTCTTTTGAGGATCTCCTGTTTGGTGACAACGGGGTCGATCTGGATGACGCGCATTCCAAGGTCGGACCGGACTCGATCGCCAAAATCCTGATGACCAGCGGATCGACCTCGGCGCCAAAGGGAGTGATCACGACACAGCGAATGATGTGCGCAAACCAAACAATGCTTGCCGATGCGCTGCCATTTCTGCGCGAACGTCCGCCGCGGATCGTTGACTGGCTTCCTTGGAACCACGTTTTTGGCGGATCTCATAATTTCAACATGATGCTCGCAAATGGCGGCAGCTTATTCATTGACGATGGTAAGCCCGTAAAAGGTCTGTTTGAACGTACGTTGGAAAATCTTGCCATGGAAACGGGAACGCTCAGTTTCAATGTGCCGGTTGGGTACGCAATGCTGTTGGGGGCGTTGCAAAGCGACATTGATCTTCGCCAACGCTTCTTCAGGGATCTGGATCTGATCTTTTACGCTGGTGCCTCTTTGCCACAGGACATCTGGTCTGGCTTTGAACAAATGGCGATGGAAATGAAAGGTGAAATCCCCCTGATGACCACCTCGTGGGGGCTGACGGAAACCGCGCCAGCAACAATGATGCAAAGTGAGCCAATCAATCGATCTGGCGTTGTCGGCGTTCCCATGAACGGCGTCACACTCAAACTGATACCCGATGAAGAAATGCGCTGCGAAGTCCGCGTAAAGGGTCCCAACGTTACGCCAGGTTACTTCAAGGATCCCAAAAAAACGGACCAAGCTTTCGATGACGAAGGATTCTTGATTACCGGGGACGCGATGCTGTTCGTTGACCCAAGGGATTTAGACAAGGGCATGATGTTCGATGGCCGCATATCGGAAGACTTCAAACTTCTCACCGGTACCTGGGTGCGGGCTGCGCAGCTTCGTATGGATATGCTGACCTGGCTGGCGCCTATAGCGAACGATATCGTCGTCACCGGCGCAGACAGAAATCAAATTGGTCTCCTAATCTTCCCTGACCAAGAAGAACTAACGTTACAGGGATATGAATTGATTGATGACAACGGTGCTTACCGTTGCGATTTGCTGCAGGGTGAAATCCGCCGCCGTCTGGCGGAACGTGCGAGCAAAGTTTCAGGCAGTTCCACCCGCGTTGCCCGGGCAATTATTCTTAGCAAGCCCGCGTCAATGTCCGACGGTGAAATAACCGCCAAGGGCAATCTCAATTTTCGCAAGGTGCTTACGGAACGTCAGCGATTATTAGAGCGTCTTTATGACGACGCCGACCCCGCAACCATCAATATCTGAGAAAGGAAAAGGCAAATGGTCGATATTTCCAAAGTTCGCGCGATCGACATCCACACTCACGCCGAGGAACCTTGCGGTTGCCACTCAGACGACGGGTACGACGACTTGCAGGCGACAATGGCTAAGTATTTCGGTGCGCCGTGGAGCCATCCTCCGACGGTTCCAGAGACCGCGCAGCATTATCGAGATCAAAACATTGCCGCCGTGATCTTTCCGGTCGATGCCGAGCGCGAAACCGGCTACCGGCGCTATAAGAACGAAGAGGTTGCTGAACTAGCTGCTGATAACGACGATGTGCTTATCCCCTTTGCTTCGATCGACCCGCACAAGGGCAAAATGGGCGCGCGCGAAGCGCGACGCCTCATTCGGGATTTTGGGATAAAGGGGTTCAAATTCCATCCCACGATGCAAGGCTTCTTCCCAAACGACCGAATGGCGTACGAGTTGTACGACGAAATAGCGCAAGCGGGTTGTATTGCGCTTTTTCACACCGGTCAGACGGGTGTCGGTTCAGGTATGCGAGGTGGCAATGGGATGCGGTTGAAATACTCGAACCCAATGTTCATGGACGATGTGGCCGTCGACTTTCCCGACATGAAGATAATACTCGCGCACCCATCGTTTCCTTGGCAGGAAGAGGCGCTTGCCGTAGCTCAACATAAGCCGAATGTTTATATCGACCTTTCGGGTTGGTCGCCCAAATACTTCCCGGAAATTCTGGTCAAATACTGCAACTCGATATTAAGAAAAAAGGTCTTGTTTGGATCGGACTGGCCAATGATCACCCCCGAACGCTGGCTGTCGGATTTTGAAAAGATCAACATTAAGGACGAGCTTCGACCCGATATCATCAAGGGCAATGCCGCCCGACTGCTGGGGCTGGCTGAATGATGTTGCCCCCTACCCCTTCCCTTGCCCTTTCATTCACCCTTCGGATTCAACTCGGGGCTCCGTTGGAACTGGGTCAAGGTCGCGCCGGTCAGCGGCGCATAATACCGATTGTTGGCGGCGAAGCGATCGGACCGGACATCACCGGCGAGGTGATGAACCTCGGCGCCGATTGGCAGACGATATTTACCGACGGAGCAGCCCACTTGGATACACGGTACGCGCTGAAAACCCACGATGGCGTTGTCATCGAGATCGTAAACATTGGAACTCGGCGCGGCCCTCCTCAGATCATGGCTAAGCTGGATACCGGAGAAGACGTTGACCCTAAACTCTACTACATGCGCACAGCGGCACGTCTGGAAACCGGGGATAATCATTATGGCTGGGTAAACCACACATTGTTCGTATGCTCTGGAGTCAGACACTCTTCAGCCGTGGAAGTTGCATATTACCGGGTAACTTGATCATGAAGCCTTTCCAAGCTCCTCTTGAAGACATTTTATTCTCTCTCAACCACATAGCACGGGCGACCGAATTGCCGGATTGGGACCCCGAATTGGCTAGTTCAATAGGCAAACATTTCGCTGTTTTTGCTGAGGCTGAATTTGCACCGTTAGATGAACCCGGCGACATTCAAGGCTGCGTCGTAAAAGACGATAGAGTCTACATGCCCGATGGCTTCGCCGAGGCATACAAATCGTATGCAGAACAAGGTTGGCAGTCGCTCACCATGCCCGAAAAATTCGGCGGGCAAGGCGTAGGCGCGTTGGTTTCCGCGATCACATCCGAAATCTTTTCGGGAGCCAATCACAGCCTTCAGATGGTAACAGGACTTGCTCCCGGAGCCGTGCGGACACTTTTGAATTTCGGCAACGCCGAACAGAAATCTCGATTTATTCCTTCGCTGGCATCAGGTGAAGCGTTGGCTACGATGTGTCTGACAGAGCCCGGCGCTGGGTCCGATCTGTCGCGCGTGACTTGCAAGGCACGGCCCAATCGCAACGGCTGGACAATCTCAGGTGAGAAAATCTTTATATCCGGGGGCGATCAGAACTTGAGCGAGCGCATCTATCATTTGGTGCTTGCGCGCACGTCCAGCGGCGGCGTCAAAGGCCTGTCGCTGTTTCTTTGCCCTTGTACGCGCCCTGACGGAACTCGAAACGGAGTTTTCGTGACCCGGATCGAGGAAAAAATGGGCCTGCATGCTTCACCAACGTGTCAATTGACCTTTGAGGAGGCCGAAGCAGAACTATTGGGCAGTGAAGGCCGGGGATTGCAGGCAATGTTCACGATGATGAACCACGCCAGACTGGATGTAGCTCTTCAAGGTGTCGCTCATGCTGCGCGCGCGCATGATATTGCCGAAACCTATGCAAGCCAGCGTGTTCAAGGGCGTGGAGAAAGCGGTAACCCAGTGACATTGAGCCAACACACCGACGTGCGTCGCATGCTGGACGAGATAGACTGGCTGGCGCTAAGCAGTCGCAGCCTTGCACATTTGGCTTACGTAAATTTGGAACACGGTGAGTCACCCGATCTGGTCGAATTCCTGACTCCAGTTGCCAAAGTTTATTGTACCGAAGCGGGTATAAAAGCGTCCGAGTTAGGCATTCAGGTTCTTGGAGGATATGGTTACTTGCGAGAGTACCGATTGGAGCAAACCTATCGGGATGCCAGAGTTACATCAATCTACGAGGGTACAAACGGAATTCACGCTCGCATGCTGGCCACGCGATTGGCGCCAGCGGCGGCAGGTGACGCCTTTGCCGAGTTTGTTGCATTGGAAAATGAAGGGAACTCGTCATGTGAAATCTCTCATGCATTGGATGATTGGCAATCCGCACGCACGCGGCTGGTAAAATCAGACGGAGTTGCATTGGCGAACGAGTTCATGCAAGCAACCATTTCCACAGTCTTGCTTTGTATACGTAACCGAATCCGCCGGGCGGCGAGCCAGCATTCACAGCCGGAAAGAATTACCCGTGTTTGCGATCGGACCGTCAAAAGCACCGTTTAAACAAGATGTAAGAACAAACTCCCACATCCAGAGAAAGAAGAAAGCGATATGGCAGATCAAAGAGTAATGATTGCCGGTGGAGGAATCGGAGGCCTGTCTCTGGCTTTGACGCTGAACCAAATCGGTGTTGACTGTATTGTCTTTGAAAGTGTGGAAAATCTGCGTCCATTAGGCGTGGGGATTAACCTTCAGCCAAACGCTGTGCGCGAGTTGTTCGATCTTGGGTTAACATCAGACGATCTTGATGCATTCGGAGTTCCAGCAAAGGAATGGGCGCTGGTTGGATTGAATGGGCAAGAGATATATTCCGAACCTCGCGGCACGCTGGCTGGCTATGACTGGCCACAATATGCCGTTCATCGAGGGTCATTCCACATGGCGTTGTACCAACGGTTGTTGGAAAGAGCGGGTCCTGATGCCGTTAGGTTAGGCTCGCGGGCAACTGGTTACGAAATTAACCCTGATGGCTCGGTCTCTGTCCTGTTACAGACCGGATCGGGTAAAACGCGCGAAACCGGGACGCTTCTGATCGGCGCAGATGGCATTCATTCATCCATCCGGAGCCAAATGCACCCTTGTCAGCCTCCGATCCATTGGGGCGGCTCAGTGATGTGGCGCGGCACTACGCAAGCAAAGCCAGTCCGCACAGGGTCATCCTTTGTCGGACTCGGGACACACAAGCACAGAATGGTGATGTATCCAATCTCGCACCCCGATCCAAATACTGGTTTGGCGCAAGTGAACTGGATTGCCGAAGTTACATTCGAAGACCCGAGCGCACATCAGACAACCGGATGGTTTCGACAAGTAGAAACGAACGATTTCGCTCATCACTTTGATGATTGGACCTACGACTGGCTGGATGTACCTGCCCTGATCCGCGGGGCCGAAGTCACGTATGAAAACCCAATGATTGATCGCGAGCCGGTCGAGACTTGGGTCCACGGACCCGTTGCCTTGCTCGGAGACGCCGCCCACGCGATGTATCCAACTGGATCGAACGGTGCCAGCCAGGCTATAATGGACGCTCGTATTTTAGGGTCAATGCTGCTGGAACATGGACTGAGCAACGAAGCATTGACTGCATACGACGCAGCGCTTTGCGGTCCAATTTCTGACCTTGTTTTGCGCAATCGGAACGCCGGACCTTTTGGCCTTTTGAACATCGTCAATGACCGATGCAGCGGAGATTTTGACGATATTGACAATGTTATTTCTCCTGCGGAGCGTTCGGAGTTCATGGCCAAATACAAGGCTGCTGCGGGTTTTGCGCGCGATGCGTTAAACCGGGCCAAGCCAACGATTGCACCGGGTGCTCGATTGAAAAACTAGGATAGTAGGCTAAGCTTTTTGAGCGCGTTGTTGACAGCCAAGCCGAAGACTCGGGCCTGCGGTGACAGAATTTCATCGGGTCTGTGCATTAATCCGACAGGTCCACGTGTAATCGTAGTATCGAAAGGTAAGGCCTCCATCCGCTCATCCGCTATTTCGTTGGCAACCACGCCCTCCGAGATGATCCAGATTGCGTCAGATTGTCTGGTAAAAACCCGACCAAACGCGCCAGAAACTGTTTCCAGCTTGCGTTCGATTTCTCCGACGCCATGAGCAATAAGATATCGGTCGACCAATGGCCGAATTGCCGAACCTTTTGGTGGATAAATCACTGGCCATTCACCAATACGCTGAAGGTCCGGCCTTTGCAGAAGTGGATGCCCAGCGCGCACGACAAATTCGACCCGCTCTTCGTAAAGCTGCGTGAACGAAATTCCTTGCATGGTGTCCGGCTGCCCAAGCCGACCGATCACAAGGTCCAGATCACCAAGGCGCAGGCGCTCGACAAGATAGCCATGCGGCCCGTCAATAATACGTAAGCTGGTATTGGGGTTAAGTTCCATGAACTCGGTGAAAACGGTTGGCATCAGCCTTGCAGCAACCGATGGCAAGGCTCCGACAGACAACCGGATCTTACCTTGTGCCCCGACCTGCTCGACGCCAGTCAAACCTTGCTGAATGGCAGCCAGAGACATTTCAGCAAAATGCAGAAACACCTCTCCTTGTTTGGTTAATGATACGCCGGCACGATTTCGCACCAAAAGCGTCGCCTCCATAATCTCCTCAAGCTCTTTCAGTGTCTTTGAGATAGCCGGCTGTGTCAGATACAATTTTTCTGCCGCAACTTTCAAACTCCGCTCGCGACAGATTTCGACGAAGCACTGAATGTGTCGGAATTTAATACGGCGGTCGATCATTTACTTGCCAATTAAGGAAATTATTTCGGACGTATTATCATTTTACTTCACCATTTCATGCAATCAATATGTGTAGTGAAAAACATGGGAGGAGACATCTATGCGTACGCAGGTCGCAATTGTCGGCGGTGGCCCATCTGGTTTGTTGCTAAGCCATCTTCTCCACCGCAATGGTATCGATACCATTGTTCTGGAACGTAAAACGAAAGAATACGTGTTAAGTAGAATTCGCGCAGGGGTCTTGGAAACTGGCTTTGTGGACCTAATGCGAGAAGCCAAAGTGGCAGATCGCATGGACAAAGAGTGCATGATCCATGATGGCACGGTGATTTCATATGGGAACAGCCAATTTCGAATTGATTTCAAAGAACTCACCGGCAGTCATGTTGTGGTATACGGCCAAACCGAAGTTACTCGGGACTTGTATGAAGCCCGCGATGCGATGGACGGAAAGATTGTCTTTAATACCGAAGGTGTCACAATCCACGATGCGGACACTGTAACACCATACGTCACTTACAACGTAAGTGGTGCCGAACACCGTATCGACTGCGACTTTGTGGCGGGATGCGACGGATTCCACGGGGTCAGTCGAAACACGATTCCCTTGTCGGTTCGCCGAGAGTACGAAAAACTATACCCATTTGGCTGGCTGGGGATTTTATCCGAAACACCGCCGGTTCATGATGAGCTCATTTACTCCGGCTCTGATCGAGGTTTTGCCTTATGTTCTATGCGCAATCAAAATCTAAGCCGATACTACATCCAGTGTCCTCTGTCAGATACGCCGAGCGATTGGACCGACGCAGCTTTTTGGCAAGAACTCAAGCGCCGCATTCCTGAAGAATTTGCTGAAAAGTTGATAAGTGGACCATCCATTGAAAAATCTATCGCGCCACTTCGGTCTTTCGTAACGGAACCGATGCGCTGGGGTCGCTTATTTCTTTGCGGTGATGCGGCCCATATTGTTCCTCCCACTGGGGCCAAGGGATTGAACACTGCGGCCAGCGATGTCCATTATCTGAATAATGGTCTGTTACAGTTCTACCAAGAAGGTAACAGTGAGGGGATCGACCGATACTCGGAAAAGGCCCTGGCCCGCATCTGGAAAGCCGAGCGTTTCAGTTGGGCCGCAACCAAACTCCTGCATAATTTCCCGGACCAAAATGCCTTTGACCTAAAGATCCAGCAAGCGGATGTGGACTTTCTAAGTGACAACCGCGAGGCGCGATCAGTTTTTGCCCAAAACTATGTGGGACTGCCCTACTGATGCGAATGGCCGATTTAAAAAGTGTCCAATTGCATTGGCGTGAGGACGGCAGCCATGATGGGCATGTGGTTGTATTCGCTAATTCTTTAGGAACCGATCTGCGCCTTTGGGACAAGATTATTCCCTTATTGCCTATAGATTATCGGCTGATCCGGTTTGACTTACGCGGACACGGTCTGTCCTCTTGTCCATCCGGCCCCTACTCAATCGACGAACTGGTATCCGATACCGAAGACTTGATGGATCATCTCGATGTTTCGTCGTGTGTATTTGTAGGCCTTTCAATCGGAGGAATGATTGGACAGGCATTGGCCGCACGCCGCCCGGATCTGATAAAATCTATGGTCCTTTCCAACACTGCTGCCCAAATGGGGGGTGCAAAACTATGGCAGGATCGCGTCAAGGCGATCAGGTCGAGTGGAATAGAAGGCCTGTCAGAACAAATTCTTGATCGTTGGTTTGGCCCGGACTTTCGCGATCATCGCGAAGTTAACGCTTGGCGAAATATGCTAACTCGCACGCCGGTCGAGGGCTACGTCGGCTGTTGTCTGGCTATTGCCGAAGCCGACCTAAGCTTCACGACCCCAACTTTGCGCCTGCCCACGCTTGGGATCGCGGGCACAATGGACGGCGCCAGCCCACCTGACTTGGTTCGGCACACAATTAATATGATCCCCAACGCCCGGTTTGAATTGATCGAAGGGGCGGGACATCTGCCCTGCGTCGAGAAACCCGCCCAGTATGCCGATCTTTTAACCGAGTTCCTGAAGGAGACATTTAGATGAGCGATCGATTCGAGACCGGCGCCCGTGTCCGCCGAAATATCCTCGGCGACGAACATGTAGACCGCGCCGAAAGCAACAAAACCGCTTTTGATGCTCCATTCCAGACACTGATTACCGAAAGCGCTTGGGGGACAGTCTGGGCCTCGGATGGGATAAGCGACAGGGAACGTTCAATGCTGACACTTGCTCTGTTGGCCGCGTTGGGCAACTTTGAGGAAATACCAATGCATATCCGCGCCACAGAACGAACCGGAACCAGCAAATCGGATGTTTTGGAAACTTTCCAACACGTAGCAATTTATGCGGGCGTTCCCCGAGCCAACCACGCGTTGAAACTGGCCAAAGATACCTACGCGGAAATGGAAACAGAACAAAGGTCGCAAGCGTCCCGATGATCCCGAATACTAAAAGGAGAACCGCCCAATGACAAAAAACGGCGAATTCTACCAGCGAGACCGAACTTGGCACCCGCCTGCGGTAACACCTGATTACAAAACCAGCGTCACCCGATCGCCGCAGTACTCGCTAATTTCTCTGCAAAACTCAGTCAGTGAAGTTACGGGACCAGTATTCGGCCACAACGACATCCATGCACTGGATAACGACCTAATACACAACTACGCCCAAGCCGGAGATGCGGCAATCGGTGAAAGGATCATCCTGCATGGCCGGGTTTTAGATGAAAACCACAGGCCAATTCCGAATACGCTGGTGGAAGTTTGGCAAGCAAATGCAGGTGGTCGCTATCGCCACAAGAAGGATACTTATCTCGCCCCGATAGACCCCAACTTCGGGGGCTGTGGGCGCACTCTGACAGACGAGAGTGGATATTATTTTTTCCATACGATAAAGCCCGGCGCGTACCCATGGCGTAACTGGGTTAACAACTGGCGACCCGCGCATATTCACGTGTCGATCTTTGGGACAGCATTCGCGCAAAGGCTGATAACGCAATGTTATTTCGAAGGTGATCCACTTATTGATAAGTGCCCCATCGTTCACACAATCCCGGACGCTCAGGCCCGCGCACAGCTTGTCGCAGCGCTCGACATGAACGCTTCTGTTCCACTGGACAGCATCGCCTACAAGTTTGATATTGTACTACGGGGCCGACGCTCGACCCTGTTTGAAAACCGGCTGGAAGGGAACTGATCCATGATCCAGAAATTGGATTATCTGAAGGAAACACCGTCCCAGACCGCCGGGCCTTACGTCCACATTGGCCTTGCTCCAGGTGCAGCTGGTTTTGACATCTATGAGAAGGAATTAGGTTGGGATATAGCGGGACCAAATGCAAATGGTGAACGTATTCGCATCGAGGGCGTCGTTATCGACGGTACAGGGTCGCCAATCAAAGATGTCATGCTTGAGGCGTGGCAGGCCAATTCGGAAGGGCACTATGCTCATCCTGAAGAGGGTGGAACTGTCGAAGACGGTTTCAAAGGTTGGGGCCGCGTGATTACCGACTTCGAAACAGGTGAATGGGCATTTGACACAATCAAACCGGGTCGCACGCGCGGCCGCGATGTGGGCCAACAAGCACCCCACATCAACCTGTGGATCGTTGCCCGTGGTATCAACGTTGGCTTGAACACCCGCCTGTACTTTGACGACGAAACAGAGGCTAACGCTGTTGACCCTGTATTGAATCTAATTGAGTGGGAAACGCGACGAAGCACACTTCTTGCAAAGCGCAATGATCGCGACGGGCATGTCGTGTATCGTTTCGACATCAAGTTGCAAGGCCACAATGAAACAGTCTTTTTCGACATCTGATCCAGAATAGTAAAATGAAAAAACCATGCATAATCTGCTGCGCAATCACCGGATCCGTGGCGCGGAAAGAAAACAATCCCGCAGTGCCAATTACAGTTCAGGAACAGGTTGAAAGCACTCACGAAGCGTTTGAGGAAGGTGCCAGCATCGTACACGCCCACGTGCGCAACGACGACCAGACGCCCAGTTCAGATCCGGAACGCTTTGCACGTCTTAAGGAGGGCATTGAGAAGCACTGCCCTGGAATTATTATACAATTCTCGACCGGTGGACGCTCTGGCGCGGGGAAAGAACGCGGAGGCATGCTACCATTATCGCCCGATATGGCGTCTCTTTCCGTGGGCTCCAACAATTTTCCAACCAGAGTGTACGAAAACCCGCCGGATCTTGTCGATTGGCTGGCCGAAGTCATGCGCCAATACAACGTAACGCCCGAAGTAGAGGCATTTGACCTCAGCCACATTTTCCAAGCAATTCGCATGCATCAGCAAGGAAAGCTTTTTGGCAAACTGTATGTTCAGTTCGTGATGGGCGTCAAAAACGCAATGCCCGTCGATCGAGAAGTTTTCGATTTCTACAAAAAGATGATGCAGGAACGCGCACCAGATGCGGAATGGTGTGCGGCAGGTATCGGAGCGAACCAGATCGTGGTGAACGAATGGGCAATCGCTGCAGGCGGTCATACCCGCACGGGACTAGAGGATAACGTGCGTCTAGATCGCGAAACATTGGCTCCGTCGAACGCGGCCCTTGTCCGTCGGGCCGTTGAACTGTGTGAAAAACATGAACGCCCGGTGGCGACGTGGCGACAAGCAAGGGAATTACTGGGGTTGAAGTCCCCAGATGTCGTGTAATCATTGCGGCGCGTAACGGCGGCGAGAAATTAATGGCAGATGTTTTCACCCATCCTTGGCTTGGTGGATTATTCGGAGATAGTGAAACTGAGGCCCTGCTTTCGGCGGAAGCGACGTTGAAACGTTTGCTTGCTGTCGAGGCCGCCTATTCCCGCGCTCTGGGCGTCGTTGGAGTTGTGGACAAAAACACCGCCAACGAAACTGCTGAACATATTCTGCAGTTTTCTCCAGATATGGCTGAACTTCGTCGAGGCACGGCCGAAGACGGCGTCGTTGTCCCAGCTTTGGTAACTGCACTTCGTACTGGCCTGCCACTGCGGTGTGAAAAGGCACTACACATCGGACTGACGTCTCAGGATGTGATCGACACAGCCACGGTAATGATGTTCAAGCAGGTTTGCGACCTGTTTGCAAAACGGCTTGAGGCAGTAACAGGGACACTCGCAGCCCTCAATGAAATACATGGAAATAAATGGATAATGGGGCGAACCAGAATGCAAGCAGCTCTGCCCATTGCAGTTTCCGACAGGTTGAGCATTTGGACGCGCCCGCTTGCAGAGCTTCTCGAACGCTTGCACCAGCAGCAAGCTTGTCTTTTCCGCCTACAGCTCGGGGGTCCGGTCGGCACCCGCGATTCAATAGGTGCGAATGCAAATGAAATTGCTGACCAAATGGCCGATGAACTGGGCCTTATCAATTCAGGTGTTTGTTGGCACACTAATCGCAGCGCTTTTGCGGATTTCGCCAATTGGCTTTCCCTTGTGACCGGAGCGCTAGGAAAAATTGGACAGGACGTCGCGCTCATGACGCAACAGGGTGTGGACGAAATGCGCCTCAGCGGGGGCGGTCGGTCTTCAGCCATGCCGCACAAACAAAACCCGATCCTTGCCGAGCTGCTGGTCACGCTTGCGCGCTATAATGCGACTTTGGTTTCGGGTATGCATCACGCAGTCGTGCATGAGCAAGAACGCTCAGGAACTGCATGGACGCTTGAATGGATCATTCTTCCCCAACAAATAATGACGACCGGACGCGCGTTGGTCGCTTCAAACACCTTTCTTGAACAGATAGAAACTATCGGAAGCGATGCCCCAATCGCCTAATTTGAGGAAATTAAACTTGGAATGTTGCGGCGAAAACTGAATGCAGAAACTGCTTAATTTAGACAGTCTAGATCCCCAACAAGCTATGGTTCAAACAGAATACTCGGGAATTGCTCGGATACACGCTTTGATAGGAGCGCTTCAGATACGTCATGGTCAACGCCATCCAACGTGCAGTTTTTGTAAAAGGCCAGGCTATCAGCCAGCGATTGCGTGGCGGCACTTTTTTCGCTCTCATTAAGAAAAGGGACGTGCGTCGAAAGATAAAAAGCTGGTTTTTGCACTTTCAACCAAGGTTGAAGGGCCGGTACCAACGAAAACTCTGCTCCTTCAACGTCCATTTTTACCAATGAAACATCACTCAAATCGACTTTTTCACTGAACTGCTCCCAAGCCAAGCTAACAACATCTGTCCCGTTTTCATTTGCCGCCAAAACAGACGTCATAGAATCTCCTGGTTCGCCGCCCAGGCTGGACATGCGTAGAATCCCGGTTGAGTTCCAAAGAGCCACACCAAAAGCCGTTACATTACGAATATTGTTCAATTCGAGGTTCCAGTTAAGAAACCTGTAGGCGACCGGGTCCGGCTCGAAACACCAAACATGGCGCGCCCGGCGAGACGCGTACAACACCGTTGCGCCAGCCCACGCCCCTACATCGATATAGTCGCAGTCAGGCGAAAGATATCGATCCAAAACCTCAAAGGTTTCAGGTTCCCAAAGGCCAGAAGATGCTTTTTTCCAGAACTTGGAATGGTAAGGGTCAAGGCGAAAAGGTTCGCCGTTGAGAGTTCCATTGAAATACCCGCGCGCGCGGTAGAACATTTTTTGCGCGTTTGTGATCACGAGTTGTCTCCGGTCATTATTCGTTCTGTTTTGCCGTTATTGGCAGGATGAAGATCTTTAATCGAGCTTTAAAGACAGTAACTGCAACTCTGTGTAGAGGTGATCGACTGCACTTCCAGACAAACTGGGAGACTTTACAAAGCGTGGAGCTGGCAGCGTGATTTGCGTGCCAGAAGCGGGGTCTTTTCCACAAAAGCGCCTGTCCGCAGACAAGACCGCATCGTTCGAAGGCAGCAAAATATTTGCGATCTGCTGTCCAAATTCAGCCAAAAACCCAGATCGGGCATCTCGGGTGTAAAGAACATCCAACCAAGGTTGGTCGTCGCCTTTTACAGTACTTGCGAACACGATCAGCGTTTCAAAGTCGCCTTTGCGAAATACTATAGGCACCACTCCAAACGGCAATAAATCTTGAAGAATATCCTGCTCTTGCTCCGTGGATCGAGACAGAATTTCCTCGATTTCAGAAATAGCTTCAATGTTGTCTGTGCTTTGCGCGTTTCGCTGCCAATCCCACCGGAAGTCATCCAAAGATTCAAAACCAGCCGCCCGCAGAACACCCATTGTTCTTGGATTGCTTGTGCTTGTCATACTGGTGAAATGACGCTCAGGGTCAGAGGTCGCTTCGGCCATCAGTCGCAGACCAGCGCCATTACCCCGATGATCTTTTTCAAGGTACCACGCGCACATGTTTGTGATGCCCAAGCGATTCCCATCAACAATTCGGTCGGAATGAATCGCGCCAACATAGCCGACAATACGCTGGTCGACCTCGGCAACATATCCGTAATTCGGCTTGCGCATCCCCCAGTCGTACTCAAATATTCTGCGCCAGCGTTCAGGAGAAATCTTTCGGCTCATCTTTCCGTGTAAAAGCTCGATGGCTGGTGCAATGTCACTTTGCACTGCTGGTCTTATGATCATGGTAAAAATGCTTCTTTAGGCGACACAAAATATGCTGCCGAGTGTTCGTGAAGAACTGACAATAATTTCTCGCTGAAATCCCAGATTGCATCATCATGAACGGCGTGATGAGTGATGAAACCCGTAGGCTCTTCGGAATCGACCAGACCCTTGCGTCTTGCGCTCAGATGGTCAGTCAAAAATGAAATCGATTTTTCCGTGCCTGTAAAATGCGCTCCGCCTTTCCACTTGATTGGATCGCAATGCACATTCACAAGGTTAAGACCCGGTGCAGCCTCCATTGCGTGCCGTGCTTCGCCAGTCGATAATCCGACAAAACCCAAGCCTGCAAGATGTTCGACAATCAGGGGATCAATTCGATTCCATGGTGGAACCGCAACCGGCACAAAACGATCTTCTTGAAAAAGGCCGCGCAGCAAAGACTTCCCTTTCTCAAGTTCGGCCAACACTACACCCAACGGTCGTTGTAACCCGAGTTCCCAAGCTCCTTGAACATTCATTCCCGAAGCGTGATTTGTGTGAGCATATCCATGTTGGAGAACGTAAGCGTACTCGTTCAAGTGGACAGCTTCCGCCAACTGACTATCAGCGTAAGCTGGAATTACTGCTAACCCGATCGGAGCTTCGTAGTTTTCGGAAAGGGCCAAGAGCCTTGAAAGCTGTGGCCCAGTCGTAGTCGCGTCGTCATCGCGCCACCAGAAAGAGGCTTTCTTCCCTTGCTTGGCCCAATTGTTCAGTTCGTTCCTTAAACTTTCCCAAGCCACGTTCTCAGGCCCGACCTTGGAAAAGCTCTCAACACTTTCCATCCGCTCCATTAACCTTCCTATCTCAACGCTGGCGGATCTTCTGAAAATCACAACAGCTACTTTAGCTATACCTATTGAACCGACTAAGAATAGGGAAGCGTCAGAAGCGTTTTGAAAAGAACCGCAGTCCGACGCAGTGTTGTCATGGTGTGCCAAGCGTCAACGAGCGTTAAGGTTCCTGCCTGTGGAACAAAACTTCGGATCGAGGATTCGCACCAACATCGTTCAACATTTTCAACACCTCTTCTTTCCATCCAGCCTTGATCTTGAGCGCCAATTGCGAAGGTGGCCGATGATCAGGTACCAAGATTGCGTACTCGTATCTAAGCGGTTTCTTAAATGGTACGAACACCACCCTTCCGTTGGAAAGGTTCAATTCCTGTTCGGTAGCGACCGTCAAAGGATCCACGATAGTGCAACACTGGCCAGAGCTGACAAAGGGGATGAGCGGAAGGAAGTACTGGCACGTGACGCTTGGACTATACGTTGATGAGACGGCTTGAAATTCCGCCCTTATTTTTCTTTGAAAGGGATGCGTTGCATGCAATCCCCCCATTGGTATTCTGTCCAGATCTGAAATCGATATACCGCTTTTCGCGGCCAGAGGGTTGTCTCGATCAAGGGCGCAAAAGCAATCCCCATAAATTATTTCAGCAGAAAACTGGGATTGCCTGCCAGTAGAAAATTCGAAATCCGCAAAACCAAAATCAATGTTTTGAGTACCCGCCAATTCCACGATTTGTGGCGAACTGCGTGTAGAAAGCGTAATTTCAATATCCGGATTCTCACCAACTGAGTTGCTGATGTATCGAGGGAAAAGATAAGCTGAAGGTCCCGGCATGGTGGCTATGTTTAAACTGCCACTGCTGGCTTTGACCAACCCTTCCATAGTTCTGGAAATGGTTGAAATGCGGTCCAGGATACCCGTGGTTTCGGCCAGCAGATAATGCGCCTCAGGAACCGGGACGAGCCGGCGCCCCCGGCGCTCAAATAGCGTCAGCCCAAGCTTTTTTTCAAGGTTCTTGATGGCGAGACTGATAGCTGGCTGAGTACGATTCAGCTTCTTTGCGGTCTGAGAGATGGAACCTGTTTCCATCACCTCGCGAAAGACTGTGAGCTGCGTAAGATTCATTTCTTGTATATAAGTGAAATCTCAGTTTTGTAAAATATAACAAATTTGTATTTATGGAAATTGCCTCTACGCTTACAGGATCGAAATTCGGGCAAACCGAATCTGATGTTCCAGAACCGGGAGAATGAAATGAACTTTGTGAAAACCTTGAAGGGCCTCGCATTGGCCAGTGTTCTTGCAGCGCCTGCAATGGCACAAGACCCCACCTTTTTCCGCATTGGCACGGGTGGCGCAGGAGGAACGTATTTTCCGATCGGCGGCACCATTGCCAACGGAATTTCGGCCCCTCCCGGATCCCGCCCATGTGAAGAAGGCGGCCAGTGCGGTGTTCCTGGCCTGATCGCAATCGCGCAGTCCACTACTGCTTCTGTCTTCAATAATGCGGCTGTGCAGAATGGTGAGCTAGAAGCTGGACTAGCTGCTGCTGATGTCACCCGCTCTATGTATTTGGGAGAAGGAAAATTCGAAGGCAAACCGCATCCCAAGCTGCGTATTGTCGCCAACTTGTTCCCAGAAGATTTGCACCTAGTGTTGCCGGCAGGAGAAACAATCAATGATCTGAGCGATTTGGAAGGAAAACGTGTCGGTATCGCCCAAGCAGGTTCAGGTACTCAAGTCGCAGTACTTCAGATGCTCGAAGCTTGGGGCGTCAATCGCGACAACATGGACGAAGCTGAACTGAACAACAGTCAAAGCGCCGAGCGTTTGGCTGACGGTCAACTGGACGCATATTTCTATGCTGCGGGTTGGCCTGTGGCTGCTATGGTTCAACTATCTTCTACCAAGGGAATGAGCCTGCACTCATTTTCAGATGAAGACCTCGCCAAGATCAACGAAATCATTCCCGCATATATCCCCTCTGCCATTCCAGGCGGCGTTTACGAAGGCGTGGAGTCTGAAACCAAAACGCCTGCTGTAAGTGCGATGTTGGTTGTTTCTTCCGATCTTTCGGAAGATCTCGTTTATCAAATGACCAAAGCACTTTGGAACGACAATACCCGCAAGCTCTTGGATAACGGCCACGCAAAAGGCAAGCAGATTACACCAGACACAGCGCTGGACGGTGTGGAAGCCCTTGGCGTTCCGCTACATCCGGGTGCCGAAAAATTCTATAAAGAAGCCGGTCTGCTCTAAGCCTAAATTTCTGACCAAGACCAGTACGACGGTACCCCGCATGGGGTACCGCACCATAGAGTTTACTCAAATCAGGGTGCCATTATGTCCGATTCCCAGAACCTTGATGACCACGAACTGTCAGCAGAAGAACTTGCAGCGATTGAGGAACAGTTCGATGAAGGTGCACAAGTTAGAAAGGTGACGCCAACTGCTGGCAAAGTGTTGCGCGTTGTCGCCCTGATCTTTGCTTTTTACGAGTTTATAACTGCAGGATTTGGGTTGCCCGCCGATCATTGGCATATGGGCATTTACCTGGCGGGGCTATTCATTCTGATTTACGCGACAATTCCAATCATCGGGTCGAAAAACCTGTACGCGCTAAAGGTTAGCCGTTTTCGGATTGGAAACATCCCACTTTATGACCTTGTATTTATGGCATTTGGTGTCCTTGCCGCCCTTTACGTGGGATTTGCATGGCGCGGAATACCATTCCTTGGCATCGAGGAACAAACCTTTCGGATGGGAAATCCGAACAACTATGATGTATTTCTGGGTGTCGTCATAATTTTGTTGGTTCTGGATATCGCACGCCGCACTCTTGGATGGGTGCTGCCGCTTATTATTTGCGTGTTCATTTCTTATGCTCTTTTAGGGCCGTATTTCCCCGGCTTGCTTCAACATCCAGGCGTTAATTTTAAAACTTTCGTGTCGTCCATGTATTTCCCCCAAGAGGGTATTTATGGCGTCACATTATGGGTTGTCTCGACCATCGTCTTCCACTTTGTGTTGTTTGGCGTGATTGCGCAGCGCACCGGTCTGGGCCAATTGTTCATAGACAACGCCACCATCCTTGCTGGACGGTATACCGGCGGCCCGGCAAAAGTGTCGGTGGTTTCTTCGGCTTTCTTCGGAACTATTTCCGGATCCTCGGTGGCAAACACCGTGTCGACTGGTGCCTTGACTATTCCGAACATGAAGCGCCTTGGTTACCCAGGTCACTTTGCCGGCGGTGTAGAAGCCGCATCCTCGGCCGGCGGGCAAATTACGCCACCAATCATGGGCGCAGCAGCGTTCATTATGGCCGAGTTTCTGGAAGTGCCTTATACGACAATCGTGATCGCGGCGATTTTTCCGGCTATCCTTCACTACGTAGGCGTTTTTGCTGTTGTGCACTTGATGGCGCGAAAGCTAAATCTGCAGGGCCTCGCCAAAGAGCAATTGCCGCAATTAAAGGCAGTTTGGAGCGAAGGCTGGGCCAATATTGTTCCACTGATTGGCCTGCTCGTAGTGCTGTTTTCAGGATACACTCCATTTATGTCGGCGTTTTGCGGCATTTCACTTGCGGTAATCGCAGGAATGTCCCGCCTGAAACAGCCGCCAACATTGATCTATGCGGCAGCGTTTCTTGCGTTTGTCATATGGAAGTTTTCCGACGGTGGCTTTGATATGACAATGACAGCGATCCTTAGCGCGCTTTCCATCGTTGCAACGTTGAACCCACAAAGACGCATAGAGGTTCCTGAAATGTTGCAGGCGGTCGAGTTGGGCGTAAAGTACTCGCTGGCAGTCGGCGCGGCGGCCGCGGCGGTCGGCATCGTTGTGGGAGTGATCAACACAACTGGTATTGGTTTCCGGATAGGCTTCATGGTCACCCAAGGCGCCGGGAATCTCGCCTCTGATTTGTACAACATGATCTCGTTCGGCAGCTTTCAATTCTTTGCCATGGAAGACCTGCAACTGTTCATTTCTTTGGTATTTATTGCGATAGTCTGCATTCTGATGGGGGCCGGCATCCCCACGACCGCGTTGTATATCATGTTGGTTTCTGTTGCTCAGCCGGCGCTGGCGCAATTGGGTGTTCCGCCAATCGCAAGCCATCTGTTCGTACTTTACTACGGTGTCGTATCCGAGATTACGCCACCGGTCTGCACATCGGCCTATGCTGCAGCCGCAATCGCAAACTCCAACCCTTTCCGAACCGGCCTTTCTGCGTTCACGTTAGGGCTTGGTAAGGTTATTGCTCCAATGGCTTTTGTTTACGCACCAGTGCTGTTGTTCGTGTCTTCCACCGGCTTCAATTTATGGGAATTTACATATACGGCGACAAGCTGCATCGCCGGTGTAATCGCCCTTTCTGCCGCAGTGGTCGGGTATTGGTTGACACCATTGAACTTGGCGTCTCGAATTCTTGTCGCGTTTGCTGGCGTGATTTTTGTCGCGCCATCTTTGACTGCCGACCTTATTGCATTGTTGGTCGCTTCACCTGTCATTGTTACCCAATTGATTGCGCGCAATCGCATCCGATCCACGGCCTGAGCAAATGACAGAACAAGTTACAGTCATTGGCGCCGGAATCGTCGGAATTTGTTGCGCCTTGTCCCTGATTGAGCGAGGCATTCCTGTACGTCTACTTGATCGTGGAGAACCGGGCCAGGAGACATCGTTCGGGAACGCCGGAGTGGTTTCGCCTTGGTCGATAATCCCTCAATCCGTACCCGGCGTTTGGAAGCAACTACCGGCAATGCTTTTGAACCCCAAAAGTGCGTTGTCGGTCCGCGCAGCTTTTTGGCCAAAGATGATCCCATGGGGGCTGCGGTTTCTTGGAAACTCCAAAGAGCAAGCTGTCCGAGATACTTCCGATGCGATGGAACTGTTGTGTCGCCCGTCTATTGATCTGTACCGACTGCATCTAAATGGCACTGGTCACGAGGACCTGATCGTCGACAGCTACTATGTTCACGCTTTTCGACGTCCGGAACGGGCCAACCTTGACGGTTTAGACTACCGCATACGTAAGGAGAAAGGCGCAAGGTTGGAGCGAATTGACGGGGAAGAATTAAGCCACTTAGAACCCGCGTTGTCGCGTGATTTCAAGGCTGCCGTTCTGATCAAAGGACAAGCGCGCATTACATCTCCGGGGCGTGTCGGCGCAGTTCTTGCGGAAAAGGCACGCAGCAAAGGCGCTGAGATTGTTAAAACCGAGGTCAATGCCATCGCTCGCGCTCAAGACGGCGGTTGGGAACTGGAAACTTCAGGCGGAACACTGCGAACTCGAAAAATCGTGCTCGCGGCCGGAGTTTGGTCGGTAAATCTTTTGAAACCGTTGGGAATTAAGGTGCCTCTGGTTGCCGAGCGCGGTTACCATATCGAATTTCCAAACCCATCGAGCAGACTCAATCACTCGGTTATGGATGTTGAGGAAAAGATTGTCGCTAGTTCAATGCAGGACGGTCTGCGTGTTGCGGGAACTGCGGAATTTGGGGACATCGATGCGCCGCCAGACCCACGCAAAAAGTCGATCCTTGCTAAGCAGGCCAAGGCAATGTTGCCAGACTTGAACGAAGACGGGTTTCGGTTTTGGATGGGGCGACGGCCGTCCTTCCCCGACAGCCTTCCGGCCATCGGCGAGTTGGCGGGACAACCCGGGCTTTATACGGCTTTTGGGCATTCACACTATGGACTCATGATGGCGCCAAAAACAGGCGAGCTTGTTGCCGACCTGCTGTCGGAACGTCACCTAAACATTGACTTGAACCGCTTTGCTTTGGCGCGGTTCTAGGTCCAATGACTAATCCCCACACCTTGTTTGACAAAGGATCTGAACGAAATGCCAATTTACAACGGAGGTCAGAACATCTGCGGGGCTTCGATAGGCGTTCTTTGTCTGGAAAGCTACTTCCCTAAGCCACCCGGACATATCAAAAATCCATCGAGCCTGCCTTTCCCCATTTTGTACGAGATGATCGACGGCGTTACTGTGCCGGATCTATTGAACAATCCCACACGCGAATTGTTGAAGCCCTTCTTAAAAGGTGCCCAGCGGCTGGAGGCTGAGGGTGTTCGCGCGATCACAGGAAGTTGTGGGTTTCTGGCGCTATTTCAAAAAGAATTGGCAGCATCCGTTTCGGTTCCGGTTTTCGCATCGAGCCTTATTCAAGTGCCTTTGGCTTATCAAATGACGGGTGCCACAGCGCCAGTAGGAGTGATCACTGCAGACGCCTCGGCGCTGACAACCAATCACTTTGAAGGTGTTGGTGCCAATGGTATCCCTGTTGCAGTGAAAGGGCTGGAAAATACAAGTGAGTTCGCCGAAGTAATCCTGCGGAACTCGCGTACAAAGATGGATACCAACCTGATCGAAGCCGAAGTTTTGCAGGCTGTGCGCGAACTCAAACTCGAAACGCCTGAAATTCGATCTATTGTGTTGGAGTGCACCGATTTACCGCCCTATGCTGCCAAGATTCAGCAAGAATTGAGGTTGCCGGTATTTGATCTTACTACATTGGCGCAAATGGCACATTCGGTTTCGGCACGCACACCATATAACGGTCTTATGCCTTGGGCGTAATTTCCACGAAAGAGCCGAAGGTTTAAATATACCTTCGCACCGTGAAAGAGACTGGTTTGCCAAAGGGTGAATAACTTGCTTCTGGAATTGTCCGTTTTGGTCATCGCTGTATTTCTTGGCGCCATGCTGCAGGTTGGGGTCGGCATTGGATTTAGCATTGTGGCCGGACCTTCCATGATGATCCTGCTTGGCACGGCCACGGCTGTGCCTGCGCTTTTGCTGCTCAACACAATTGTTTCGGCGGTAGCGACAGACTGGCGGGCCGTGCCTGCTGAACTGAGCACCATCAAAATGGCAGTGCTTGGGTGCTTGACAGGCGTGGTCGCTGGTCTGGTCGTTTATCCGTTGCTTAGCGAAGCCTTCGTATTGGCACTAACCGGATTTCTTCTGCTGATTGGCGTTGTTACGACATTAATCCCACTGCATAAATCGTTTGGAACAAAAGGCTTTGTGACCGTCAACGGCCTGTCAGGATTAGCGACAGTATGGGCCGCAACACCCGGTCCGCTTATGGTTTTTGGACTGATCGCAAAAGGATTTTCCTCAAAGGAGGTTGCGGTTTTGGTTCAACCCATTGCCTTGGTTGCCTATGGGGTCGCATTTCTGCTGCACAGTATCTCTGACTGGCAATCAATTCCATTTGGTTCCCAGCTAATGGGTTTTGCCGGCGCCGCAGTAATCGGAAGCCTTTGCGGGCGTGCAGTGCGTCCGTACTTGCCGCAAACTCTTGTCAAATCCGCCATTCGAGTAATTTCTCTTTTGGCCTGCTATGTTCTCTTGCGTCGTGCTTTTCTAGCGCTGTGAACTCAACAGGTGAGCTATGAAACAAGATGATCTGTTGTCCAAATTTCCCAGAGCCCAACTTATGTCGGGCCCAACGCCGCTGGAACGACTGGACCGCCTGTCAGAAAAACTTAACATCGAGCTTTGGCTCAAACGCGACGATCTCACCGGGCTTGGATTTGGAGGAAACAAAACTCGACAGCTCGAGTTTTATTTTGGGGACGCGTTGGCACAAGGCGCGGACACAGTTTTGATCACCGGTGCCGTACAGTCGAATTACGTTCGCTCGGCAGCGGCGGCAGCGGCCCGCCTTGGAATGAAGTCAGTTCTGCAGTTAGAGGAGCGGGTCCCCGATATGGGGCCAGAGTATTATCAGTCTGGAAATGTATTATTGGCGAAAATACTTGGCGCCGAGCACATAAGTTTCCCGGTCGGTGAAGACGAAGCCGGGGCGGACTTAGCTTTGCACAAACGCGCCGATGAACTGAGAGCGCAAGGACGAAACCCCTATGTCATTCATCTAGGACTTCATCATCCACCATTGGGGGCCCTTGGTTACGTTGCTGCAGGACAGGAATTGCACCAACAAATGCAAGATTTTGACGCCGTAGTTGTTCCGTCAGGCAGTGGCGCAACTCATGCTGGGTTGCTAACGGGCCTAAAAACTTCAGGAAGTTCTGCCAAGGTAATGGGAATATGCGTTCGTCGAAACTGCCAGTTACAGCATGAACGGATGGTAACGGTTGTCGAGAAACTTGCAAACTTACTAGGTATTGATCCGTCTGCTCTGGTGCGTGGCATTGAAACTCGGGATGAGGCTCTTGCGCCCGGTTACGGACGGCTCGGTCCAAAATCACGTTCAGCGTTAGAGTTAATGGCGCAAACCGAAGGTATTTTTCTGGACCCCGTATACACAGCCAAGACCTTCGCCGGTTTACTGGATCTGGTCCAACGGAACGAAATTCGGCGCGGGCAAAAAGTGGTTATGATACACACTGGCGGCTTGCCTGCTCTGTTCGGATACCAAAAAGAACTTGAATAAGCTTGATGGTCGATTGGAAAAGGGCAATCAAGCAATCGATAAGTCGCAATAAAATACCGAAATGCAGTTCCCGGCACAGTCTATTCAGCGGCCAAATCATTCAAAGCAGTGCTTGAAGTCTGGTATCCGTCGCGGGTCTGCGGGAACTTTTTGCCCAATGCCGAACTGGCAATCTGATTGCGTAAAATCTGCGCGGTCCCGCCACCAATGGTGAACATGCGAACGTCACGGTACATTCGTTCCAATGGTTCCCGGTCGCTGTACCCGCGTGCTCCGAACATTTGAAGCGCATCGTTCACGACCTTTATCGCCATCTCTGAAGCAAAGAGTTTGGCTCTTGCAGCCGTCGCCATTTCAGGGAACTGGCTTCCGTCAACGCCCCCCGAACATGCAGCCTCACGCAATAAGAGCCGCGCGGCATGGATTTGTGTATCCATATCCGCAATCATCCACTGCAACCCCTGGAATTCGGCCAACGGACGCCCAAACTGTTCGCGTTTTAGCAGGTATTTCTTTGCATGCTCGAAAGCTCCTGCCGCGACACCCAAAGCGATCGCTCCTGCGCCCACTCTCTGTGAGTTATAGGCCCGCATGAGGTCAGAAAACCCACGTTCAAGCCCGGACGGCGGATTGATCAGCCAGCGGCTTTGCACCGCGAGATTGTTAAAACGCAGCTCGGCTTCTGGCATGCCGCACAATCCGAGTGTGTTTTCTCGTCCAACTATCTCAAATCCTTTGGGCAATTCTCCGTTGGTGGGATCGGCGTAGACAATAAACCCCCCGATGCCCTTGTCGCAGTTCGCTTCGTCAATCACGCGGGCGAAAACAAGATGCAACTTCGATACACCCCCGCCAGTGATCCAGTGTTTTCCCCCGTTTAAAATGTAGTTGTCTCCAGACTTTCTAGCCGTTGTCTGCATCTCTGTTGCGGCGCTTCCTGCCTCGGGTTCGGTTATGCAAATTGCCGGTTTGTCGCCAGCCAGAACGAGTGGTGCGCAAAAAGACTTTTGCTCCTTATTTCCATAGGCCATGACAGCACTAATTCCACCCATGTTGGATTCAACCACAACACGCGCCGTTAGCGTGCATGCCTTTGCGATTTCTTCGACAACTTCCACAACTTCAAGATAACTTGCCCCCCGACCACCTAATGCCTTGGGAATAGTCATTCCCATGATGCCTGCGTCCACCAATTTTGAGATATTGCTCCAGCAGTAACTGCGGGTCCTGTCCCAATGGGCAGCTTTAGCTGCAAAACCCGGCGCAAGTTCTTTAGCGGCTTTAACAAGTGAGTGAGTCATTGCTTGAATACCTGCTAATAGTTGGGTCACGGAAACGTGATAGAACACCCTTAACAGAGCTTGTTGTTCAAGAAAACAAAGTTAAAGTGTAAGTCTAGTTCAAAGAAACTGAAATAATGCACACACGGTCCCTCAGAAGCCTCGTCAAAGTCTCGCAAGTTGATTCCTTTACCGAGGCCGCCGAACAACTAGGTATGACGTTGTCAGCACTTTCCATGCAGATGAAATCTTTGGAAAATGTGCTGGGCGCCGAATTGTTTGACCGATCAGTACGGCCTCCTCGGTTGACACCAATCGGACGCGCAATCGTCAAAGAAGCCATCCCAATGCTTAGGCACGAGGAAAAGCTAAGCGAAATTTGCCGTCCAAGTGGCGACCTTGCCGGCAATTTTAGATTGGGATTTGTGACAACGGCAGCGGTACGTTTGCTTCCAATGTTCCTCAGATCCGCAAACAAGAAAATGCCACGCGCTGTTTTCGAGTTCGAAACGGGATTGTCAGCCAACTTGGAGCAAAAAGTTCTGTCAGGCCTTTTGGATGCGGCGGTTATCACAGATGCCAATGGGCTTCCCAATCAACTTTCATCTCAGGTTCTGCGACAGGAACCTTTCGTGTTCGCAGCCCATGAAAACCTGCTTGAAAAGGGCTTGAATAATCTTTTGTCCGAGGGCGTATTCTTCCACTTTATGCCAGATACGGGGATTGGAAAGTTAATCGCTCGCGTCATGCTTGATTTTGAACGCCCAGCGCATTCCAAAACAGTCGTACTTGATAATTTGGAGGCGATAATGGAGTGTGTCTCGGCAGGGCTAGGTTTTACAATGCTTCCAGCCCCAGATGTAGAGCGTTACCGCGTGTCGGGAGTAGAAGCGATCGATGCACAAGCATCTCTTCAGCGCGAATTGGTTCTTGTTATGCTTCGTGAAAGTATTCTGGTTCGTCATCGCACCGACCTGGCGACTTTGCTGGGAAGTTAGTGCGATGCTAATCTGATTTTAAACTTCGCCCCGCCGCTCAAAGGTTCCCGTAATCCTAACTTGGCAATTACAAAGACAGTGCGAAACTAAACGCTGGCGTGCGTGTCTCAATGGAAATTTGAGAAAGTGTAAATCTGGGCCGGGTTGGCCTTTGCGAAATATGCTGAAACGGGCAAAGATGAGTTATGAAATATGTCTTTGGTTCATACACTTTGGATGTTCGCCGATTGCAGTTGATGCGGGACGGTGCGGCAGTACCGACCGAGCCGCAAGTATTCGCGCTGTTGCGGCACCTGATAGAAAATCGGGATCGGGTCGTATCCCGAGACGAGATTTTTGACGTAATATGGCGGGATCGAGTTGTATCGGATGCGGCGTTGAGCAGCCGTATTAAGGCAGCGCGCGCAGCCATTGGTGATGATGGTACCCGCCAAGAGTTTTTAAAGACATTACACGGTCGTGGATTTCAGTTTGTAGGGCAGGCAGAGGAACGTTTCGACGGAGCGTCAACCTCGCCAGCATCTGCGCAACCTTCAATAGCGATCCTGCCGACGATGATGGTCTCGCCGACGGACGCTCAACGTGCTTTTGGAGAGGGCCTTGAGGATGACATAAGCGCTGCATTGGGACGAGTTGGCACATTATACGTGGCTCGCCACTCTGGCGGGTCAGACTTAAAGAGCTTGGCCGAAGCACTTGGCGTTCGATATGTACTAGAGCTCAAGTTGCGTTTTTCAGGTGAAGCTTTTCGGCTGAACGCGTCGCTACTCTATGCAGAGCGCATGGAAGAGGTTTGGGCAGACCGCTTCGAAGGGCAACTAGACGATCCTTTCGCAGCCCAAGATCAAGTCGTTTCCGCAGTTTTGGGCCGGCTCGTACCAAACGTGATGATGGTCGAAGTTCAGCGAGCTGCATCCGAGACAAGCGTGACGGATGCTTATCACGAGCTACTGCGCGCGACACCGCTCTGCATGAGGATGGATGCAAAGGACAACCGCCAAGCCGTTGTTCACTTGGAACGCGCACTCATCGCCGATCCTCAACATGCGCTTTCGCACGCAATGCTTGCCTGGTGTCTGGGTCAGCAAGCACTGTCGGAATGGGCGCCTGACAGAGACGCCGCTTTTGCTTCGGCGATGGAACACGGCCAACTTGCCTTGACGCTCGCGCCCAGAGACGCGCTGGTCCTGACATTTGTAGCCAGCGCAGAGGTTGCTGCGGGCGAACATGTCGCGGCGCGACATCATCTGGAAACAGCACTGGACAGGGACCCCAGTCTTGCGTGGGCTTGGGCCATGCTTGGTGCGTTGGAGACCTATTCCGGTCGGCTGTCTAAGGCGATCGCAAACTATGAAAGGGCGCTGCGTCTAAGCCCGCACGACCCAATGCGTTTCAGTTATTATTTTGGGATTGGCGCGGCGCGCTACGGAACCGGCGACTACGAAGGCGCGCTGCCAATGCTGGAACAAGGCTACATTGAAGCTCCGGGGTCTACGTGGGCACCTCGGCTGATAATGGCATGCGCGGCTGAAATGGGAAATACGCAGCGCATGAATGAAGTCGCCAAGGTTGTTCGGAGCCTAAAACCACATGCGACAGCTGAGGAACTTGTCGATTCTGCCCCAATCCGCGACCAAGGCTATCGGGACAGACTTGCCGCTTCCTTTCGCAAGGCGGGTTTCAAGTGACGCCAAACCAATAAAAGAAATTAGTAATCCACACAGCTAACTTAAAACCGTATTGGGCCAAATATGCCCGGTGCCAAGTTCTTTCGTCGCGCCACACTATTTTACAATAATCGATCGTCGCGCCTCTACTGCCGCAAGTGTCAATTTTAAATCTTCCGGCGTGAAACCGGCATCCGTCAGCGTAGCATGAAGGATGCCTGCAATCTCATCAAAATGAGCGTGCGTGACATGCAAATGGGCGTGTGCATAGGCCAAACGCTGGTCGGCAATATTCGCTGGGCCACCTAAGACCGAAGCAAAGAACTTGGTCTGGTGATCAACGAGTTTAGCCAGGTCCACGTCTTCGAAGAAATGGCCGACCACATCACTCTCCAACACGCGGTCGTAGAAGTCGAAAATGACTGCTCGCAACGCGCCCAGACCGCCGTATTTAGCGAACAGCGAAGGAGTTTGAAACGTCCGAATTTGAGCAGTCATAGCCGATACCTTTCTGTTGCCTTCCCAGCCCGGAACGCAAGGCCGTCAATTGTTTATGAGCGGTAAATGACGGCTTCCGCATATTCTGCGGGGACAATCATTGCGTTTGGGTCAACAGAATGTTCACGCGCCACTGCGATCAGATCCGCCGCAAGTTCGGGCGCGCGTTTGCCAACAGCACCAAAGGCTTTGTGAACCGGACCGTAGACCTCGCGCCAATGTTCAACCCAGTACTTTGGTGAGCGCACCCGGAACACAAAGTTGCGTTTTGTAATCTCGATCCGAGCAGCCCCGTCACCAAATAGTTCCTTCAATCGCGCTTCGGTACCCCACTCCAGAGGTGACCGAACCCCGGCTTGCGGCGGGACATGGCGACCGATGGTACGAAAAACGTCTCCAATGAAACTTTCCGGTGTCCAATTAGCCAAACCGATCTTGCCGCCTCTGCGGCATACACGCAGCATCTCTTGGGCGGCGGCCTCTTGGTCGGCGGTGAACATTACGCCGAAAGTCGACATGACAACATCAAACGAACCAGCGTCGAAAGGCAGGTTTTCGGCATCGGCTTCTCGGAAATCAACATCGGCATTCTCAGCTTCGGCGCGCGCAGAACCTGCACGTAATAGACTGGGAACATAGTCGGTGGACACAACGTTGCAGTGTCGCCTTGCCGCGGCCAAAGTGGCGTTGCCATTTCCAGCGGCGACGTCCAAAACTCGTGCATCAGGGCGGAGATCCAACGCTTCGGCCAGATTTTCCCCTACAATCTGAAGGGTTGTACCCACAGCTGCATAATCTCCTGAAGACCAAGTCGCGTGTTGCTTAGCTTTTATAGCGGCAAGATCGAGTGCTGTGGTTTCGACTTCAGCGACGTGCATGTGAGTCTCCCTTCCCAAATCGTTCCTCTCTCAACAAATGCCGTAAGGGCAGGAACAGTGCTTGAAGAGAATCTGGAGAATTTGTGGAGACGCGTGAAGAATAGCTAGAATTTACATAAACTGTCGCCGGAGCACGGCAGACAGCTGAACGTTCTGGTGACAAGGCCCTGGCATCGTGAGTTAGTTTTCTCTGAAAAGTGTCGGCGCAAGCTATACGCAATCACCCGCGGATTCCTATGCGGGGTCAGCGTGGTACGTGGATGCATCAAACCAAGCTAATGCTCATGCCCTATGCTTAAATGACTAGGTCTCAATCCACGTATAAGGGATCAAATCGCTTTGACTGGTCTTCGCCCCAATTCGCCAGAACCGCCTCTGCCCAATCACGTTCTGCCGTGGCGCGATCTTCAAGGACGCCATGGACACGACAAAGGAACAACTGGGAATCGTCTATTGCATTGGCTTGGGCGAACCAGTCCTGAGGGGCAGTTTTGACAGGCGAAAGCTCTGCTATAATTGTTGCTGTCGGCGTTAAAGGCTCAAGGAACGCTTCGTCATCGGTTATATCCTCGATCAAGGTCGGGCGTGCGCCTCCGCTGTCGATGGCAAAGGTGTTCAACCATTGCTCGCGCGAAGCAGGCTCAAAGCGGCCCTGTTCCTCTTGTGGAAAGCGGATTGCCTGACCTGGATAGACATCCTTTTGCACAACGCTGTCTCTTACAACAATTTGTCCGTTTACCAGCACGAACGGAATGCCGGTTGACGGTAAGCCATTGCTTCCATTGCTATATGTCGCTTGTTCTCTAACATTTTCAGGATCAAAGATCGTGATATCCGCAACCATTCCTTCTTGCATCCGGCCGCGGACTTTCATGGCTTGCAATCCGGTGTCGCCGAGAAACTTAGCGTGGTAATAGCTGAGCTGTGCCAGCGTAAAGATAAGCGGAACATCGTTTTCACGCCCCAGTCGCAGAACGGTGGCATGTGTGCCCGCGGACCTTGGGTGACCTGCATAATCTTCGAACGGAGAATCCCACGTCAGAGGCTCGCCTTTGGAATTAAGACTGGGCATTCCATCCCCCGAGACACCAAAACCCGGAATCTTGATCCAGTCCAAAAGCCATTGTTCCCTAGGTGGGCTGAACGCAATCAGCGTTCGCCCCGGCTCATTCGCGGCAAATTCTTCGAATTCCCCACGAGTCACATAGCGGTCAAGTTGAGGGTCAAAAATAGTCTCTTCATATTTGTATCCCATGTTGTCTTCCCAATTCGAGGGAGCAACAATCGAAGCGCCGTAATTTCCCGATCCTGCCGTCCACGGATAATAGCTGGACCATACGTTGTACCCCTTGGCGCGGGCCAACTGCATCTTTTCCTGGTTTTCCCACCATCCATAATCGTTGTCGTGGTGAATATGCAGCGGCGCATCCAGAACCATAGCGTTTACCAAGAGTTTATTTACACCAGTTTGGGTTTCCGTCGGCGTAGAGGCACTTGGGTGAAAACGATGATGCGCAGATGTAAGGCGTCCGTATCTGGCCGCAATCTTCTGGGCTTCTAGCATTTCGTAAGTCGTAATACCTTCTCTGGCATAACCAATTGTGGACCCAACGCCGATTGCACCTTGCCTCAGACCTTCGTCAAGAATCTGCGTAATTTGGTTCATCTGATCCAAAGAACTTTTGGTGACTGACCAGCCGTCAACGCCATCTTCGGCAGCTTTTGCTCGATGCACTGACAATGTCAGCGGCATGGACACATCAGGACCTTCTAGAGCCATTTCGTCATGGATACGCATCCGCGCATATTCTTGGCCAACGACAGTACCAAAATTCGCCTGCGTCGCCCCTTCCCGCTTTGCGTACCACTCGTCGATATTCAACGCCCCAAGCTCAAAATCCATTTGAGTGGTCACACCATCCCGCAGGTTAACCTTTATTCCCCAAGGGTCGAGACCGTGTTGTTCAAGATCGATGAACCCAGGGGCAACGACATGCCCAGTCGCATCAATCGCCTCGTCGCCCTCTATTTGTTGGTCGGTGATCTCAACAATCCATCCTCCTGATATTCCGACGTTGGCGACGGCATCAAAATTCGTTTCAGGGTCCATAACGCGACCATTCAAGATGACGATGTCGTAAGTTTGTGCAATCGGCGCCGTCGCAAAGGCCGAAAATGCTATTGCAAGAAACCCTATTCGCATCAGATGGTCCTCCCTTTGCAGAACGATAACTAGTATTCAAATTCATGCAACTCTGTCGGATTGAACCATGTTTGGTCCAAGAAATATTCACACCGTTTTGCCTTGGCTGTTCTGATGGCAGGGCGCCGCTAGGCTTCGCCAAAGAAGGTTCTTTGGTCGGCTCAGCCCTGACATAATAAAGAACTGTTCTCATGCTGAGCTGTGCCAGAGGGGACCTCAATTCTCTTTGCAAGCTCCAAAGGACGAAACGGAATCTGCTGTCGACGCGATGAAAACACCGCTTTCTGCTCTGCCTCATACGTGCGTCATTCTGCCGCGACTTATCTGTCTTTAGGGTATTCAGATGGTGGTAACATTGGCCTGAGATTACAATCTTAAAGCAGGCGATGTGATTATGTCAGATCAATCCGTCAGCAGATCAAAAGGTACAGCCCGGCGTGAATGGCTGTCCTTCCTATTTATTACGTTGATTTTACTGCCCGGGATTACAGTCCTTGGTGTCGGGGTGTATGGATTTACCGTCTGGCTCCTTCAAATGATCTATGGGCCACCAACCGGATCTCTGTAAAACCCGGAAATGAACCGAGGAGCACGTTAAAATGTCTCTGAAGTCCACGTTATCATCATTCTGGAACACAGTTTCGCGCCCCGCGACGACAATTAGCCTTGGCGTTATCAGTCTCGGGGGGTTCATCACCGGGATCATTTTCTGGGGTGGCTTCAATACCGCTATGGAGTTCACGAACACTGAAGAATTCTGCGTTTCCTGCCACGCAATGCGCGACAACGTATACGTAGAACTTCAATCTACGGTCCACTGGGAAAACCGAACCGGCGTGCGCGCCACCTGCCCGGATTGCCATGTGCCCCACGAATGGACCAACAAGGTCGCAAGAAAAATGCAGGCGTCCAAGGAAGTGTGGGCGGCAGTGTTCGGAACCATTAACACTCGTGAAAAATTCGAAGCCCGCCGCGCGGAACTGGCCAAGCATGAATGGGCGCGTTTAGAAGCCAATAACTCGCTCGAGTGTAGAAATTGCCATGACTACGACAGCATGGACTGGAACGCCATGTCTGCCGAAGCGCGTTTCTATATGGAGTCAGCTGCGGCGCTGGATACAGGCTGTATCGAGTGCCATAAAGGGATAGCTCATCACCTTCCTGACAATGTTGCCGTCGGTAGCCCGGCAATGGCCAAGCTGGAAAACAAGGCAAACTCAGGCAGTTTATCTGTTGGCGAGGACTACTTCGCAATTCGGGATATCCCTGTTTTCGACAGCGCAGACGGTACGGAGCCAGTAGGGAATCTGACCCTTGGCGCCGCCGTCGAAGTGCTGGATGAAAACAATAATCGAATTCAGTTCGCGCTAAAGGCTTGGCGAAAGGACAAGGGTTTTGGCCGGGTGATTTTCGACGAATTCGGGCACAACATCAGAGTTGCAATCCTTTCCAAGGGCACTGCTCAGGACGCCAGCCTTGTCGAGGTATCTGCACCACAAACCGACGAAGCAACCGGGCTGGACTGGGCACCAGTTACCGTTACGCTTTGGTCAGACAAACAGGGATTTGTGGATGAGATCGACGAGCTTTGGAACGTAGCTGAAGAAAGCTACACAGCCAATTGCTCCACCTGTCACGCTCAACCTGACCCTGATCACTTCGGTACCAATTCCTGGCCCGCGCAATTCAATGGCATGGTCGGGTTCACCAACATGGATGAAGCACAAGCCAATCTGGTTTTGACCTACCTGCAGAAACATTCCGCAGACTATAGCGGCTCGCACTGAGGGGGACACCAATGTCAACGCGCCGTGAATTTTTGAAAAGCTCCGGGGCGGCAGGACTGTCCGCAGTTCTGGGCCCAAGCCTCCTTCAGCCGACTACGGCTCGAGCTGAGAAACTGACGTCTGTCGGCAGCTGGAAAACGACAGGCTCGCATTGGGGCGCGATCGAAGCCCTGGTCAAAGGTGGACAGGTGGCGGAAGTGCGACCGCTGGCGGATGACCCGCATCCGACAGATATGATCAACGGAATCAAAGGCCTGATCTATTCCCCTTCCCGCGTGCGTTACCCAATGGCTCGGGCTGAATGGCTCGACAATCGGAAAGATGCCGACCGAACGACAAGAGGCGACAACCGCTTTGTTCGCCTGACGTGGGATGAGGCCCTTGATCTTTTCTTTGAAGAAATGGAGCGTGTGCAGATTTTGCACGGGCCTTCGGGTCTTTATGCCGGGGCTACTGGCTGGCGCCAAACCGGACAGTTCCACTCTTGCATAAATCACATGAACCGCGCTGTCTCAATGTATGGCGGGTACGTCAAAAAAGCAGGCGATTATTCTACCGGTGCAGGTCAGACTATCCTACCTTATGTGCTTGGTTCTACAGAAGTTTACTCACAGGGAACCAGTTGGCCATTGATTCTGGAAAACGCCAAAAACATCATTTTCTGGGCAAACGACCCACTAAAGAATCTGCAAGTTGGATGGACATGTGAAACACATGAGCCTTTTGAATATTTCGATCAATTGAAGGACAAAATAGCCGCTGGTGATATCCGAGCAATAAGCGTCGATCCGGTTCGCACCAAAACGCAAAAACACATCGGGGCTGAACAACTCTATATCAATCCAATGACGGATGTGGCCTTCATGCTAGCGCTCGCACACACGCTGTATTCCGAAGGCCTGCATGACGAAGAGTTCCTTAGTATATACACCCTCGGGTTTGAGCCTTTCATGGCTTATGTTATGGGCGAAGCGGAGGACGGCGTCGAAAAGACACCTGAATGGGCTGCGCCAATTTGCGGTGTTCCAGTTGATACGATCAAAGAATTTGCGCGATTACTTGCGTCAGATCGCACGCAACTCATCTTTGGATGGTCAGTTCAGCGACAACAGCACGGAGAACAGCCATACTGGATGGGTGCGATCATAGCCGCCATGCTGGGTCAGATCGGACTGCCGGGTGGCGGGATCAGCTATTCTCATCACTACAGCGGTATAGGCGTGCCAACTTCGGGTGCCAGTATGCCAGGTGCATTTCCTCTCAACCTGGATATCGGCGTGAATCCTGTGCGCTCGGACGACAATTTTCTGGGCGCCAGTAGCACAATCCCTGTCGCGCGATGGATTGATTGCTTGATGAACCCCGGGGGCACTGTGGAGCACAACGGGCACACGGTCACATACCCTGACATCCGAATGGCTATATTCACCGGCTGCAATCCGTTCCACCATCATCAAGACCACAACAAGATGCGCGTAGCAATCCAAAAGCTGGAAACCATTGTTGCCATTGATTATGCATGGACAGCCACCTGCAGGCACGCTGATTTGGTTTTGCCAGCGTGTACTCAATTCGAACGCAATGATATCGACAGCTACGGATCCTATTCCCGTTCTGGCGTGATTGCGATGAAGAGGTTAGTTGACCCTTTATTCCACTCGAAAACTGATTTTGAGATCTTTTCGCTGTTCTGCCGACGCTTTGGCCGTGAAACGGAATACACGCGTGGGTGGGACGAAATGGAGTGGATCGAAAGCCTTTACGAAACGACCCGCAGTGCCAACGAAGGAAGCTTTGAGATGCCTTCTTTCGAAGAATTTTGGGAAAATGGGATTGTTCGATTTGAAAGAGGCGAACCATGGGTGCGCCATGCAGATTTCCGCGAAGACCCGGAAATCAATGCTCTTGGAACCCCTTCTGGTTTCATCGAAATCTCCAGCCGAACTATTGGCAATTATGGATACGATGACTGTGGAGAACATCCGAAATGGATGGAAAAGCTCGAACGCTCGCACGGTGGGCCAGGGTCCGACAAGTTTCCGCTTTGGTTACAATCTTGCCACCCGGATCAACGTCTTCATTCGCAGATGTGCGAGAGCGATCCTTACCGAGCGACCTACGCCGTGCAAGACAGGGAGCCTGTTTACGTAAATCCTTACGACGCTGCTGAACGAGGGATCGAAAACGGGGATATCGTGCGCGTTTTCAACGATCGCGGCCAATTGTTGGCTGGTGCGGTCCTGAGCGACGATTACCCAAGGGGCGTAATCCGAATTTACGAGGGAGCCTGGTACGGCCCCGTCGACGCAACACCCGGCTCGCTCGACACGTACGGTGACCCCAATACGGTAACTTTAGATGTCGGAGCATCAAAACTGTCGCAAGCAACATCGGCCAACACTTGTATTGTTGAGATAGAGAAATTCGAAGGCGAAGTACCCGCTGTTACAGCCTTTGGCGGACCGAACACTGTATGACTAAGCATTCCCCGGAACTGATACGTTTCTTGTCTACCATGTTTGCCCGTGAACTTGACGAAGCGACCATCTGTGCATGTTTTGACGGGGTTGCGGACGCGTTACTTTCTGAAGTGGCCGGAGCTCACAATCTATTAGATGAAATGAAAACGTGGTCCGATCCCCGGAAAACCAAAAGGGATCTCGCAATCAGTTACGCCAGCTTATTTCTTACCGGTGGCAAAGACTCTGCACCGCTCTATGCGTCGGCGTGGCAAGGAGATGGGGCGCTTATGTCTACCCCCCATTCGAAGATGCAGTCGCTTTTGCAGCAATCCGGCCAAGAAGTTGCTCTCAATTTCTCTGAACCAGCAGATCATCTGGCCATAATCCTGGAATACCTAGCGATGTGTTTGGAACAAAAACCTGACACAATGGATCCAGCTGTATTTGCCTCTGAGTTTATCTTGCCTTGGTACAAAGTGTTTTCTGCCAAGGTTCAAAGTCATCGTTGGGTTGCACCGTTTTACTCGTACCTCGTGACGCTGACTGAGGCTTTTGTGGTGGAATGCGCCGCTGCGCAAACAGCAAAGACATAGGTGCCCTCTGTGCGTGATCGCAAGTTGGCCTTGACCGAAAGAGATTACGCATTGAACGAAATTCCCAATAAGTCTGAAACTGAGACCCGCACCTGTATTCGGACGGCACAATATTTGAAACAAACTGCCCTTGGACGCTCGTTTTTAAGCATAATGAACCTATCCTTCTGAGGATGGAGACGGTCAACAAAATACAGCCAGAGCCAAAACTGATCGTGATTTTGGGCGACCAGCTATCGAAGGATATCGCTGCTCTGCGTGCTGCAGATCAAAAAAGGGACATTGTTTTGTTTGCCGAAGTTATGGCCGAAGCGCGATATGTCCCGCATCACCAGAAAAAGATCGCGTTTGTGCTGTCCGCAATGCGTCACTTTGCCGAAGAGCTTAAGTCTCTGGGTTGGAGTGTTCGATACGTGCGCTTGGATGATCCTGAGAATACAAACAGCTTGGCCGGAGAAATTGCTCGTGCTCAGAACGAACTGAAAATTGCTCGAGCGTTTGTAACCGAGCCCGGAGAATTCAGGTTGTCCCAAGCGTTTACAAACTGTGCTGGATTGGCCGTTCTACCAGATGACCGTTTTCTCGTAAGTCATCAGGAGTTTCGCGATTGGGCAGAGGGACGAAAACAACTGCGGATGGAATATTTCTATCGCGAGATACGTCGCAAAACAGGGTTGTTGATGTCAGGAAACGAACCTGAAGGTGGGCGATGGAACTATGACTCCGACAATCGTAAGCCCGCCATCCCGGATCTGTTCATGCCTCAACCAATGCAGTTTAAGCCAGACCAAACAACCAGGGACGTTTTGCAGCTGGTCGACGACAACTTTGGCGAAAACTTTGGATCCCTTCACCCCTTTTGGTTTGCCGTCACGCGGAATGACGCAAAAATGGCATTGGAGCATTTTGTCAATGTCGCCCTGCCCCAGTTTGGCGACTATCAGGATGCAATGTTGTCCAACGAGCCGTTTCTATATCATTCTGTTCTGGCGCAATACTTGAACACAGGGCTGCTGTCTCCGATGGAGATTTGTCGCCGGGTTGAGCGAGCGTATTACGAAGGTAATGCCCCATTGAACGCGGCAGAAGGGTTCATCCGGCAGATAATCGGGTGGCGAGAATTTGTTCGTGGCATCTATTGGCTGCGAATGCCGGGCTATACGCAAGAGAATTATTTTAACGCCAAACGCCCTCTGCCAACCTTTTACTGGACAGGCGAAACTGACATGGCGTGCATGGCCGCTGCGATTGCGCAGACGCGCGACGAAGCTTACGCCCATCACATCCAAAGACTGATGGTTACAGGCAATTTCGCCTTGCTGGCGGGAATAGATCCGGCCGAAGTACATGAATGGTATCTGGCCGTTTACGCGGACGCCTACGAATGGGTAGAGGCGCCCAACGTGATCGGCATGAGCCAGTTTGCTGACGGCGGGCTTCTTGGGTCAAAGCCCTACGCGGCAAGCGGGAATTACATAAACAAAATGTCGGATTATTGCGCTACGTGCCGGTATGATGTGAAAGAGAAAACCGGCGAAAACGCATGCCCATTCAACCCGCTATTTTGGGATTTTCTGCAGCGCAATTCGGATAATCTGCGAGACAACCCACGTCTGGGAAATGTTTACAGAACTTGGGATCGAATGTCGGAAGCAAAACAAAGCGAATATTTGGAAAGTGCAAAAAAGGTGTTGGAAAGCATTAACTAAACTCCATTAGTATCTAAAAAATAATAATTTTTTCGCCTTCGCCATCCACTCCACGTCGCTGGATTGGATCGTTGTTTCAATATCAGGGTTTAAAGGCATACTTAGCAGCATGATTAAGTGATTTCCGTGTCGTCTCATCAATACTGATCCTGAAACACGTCTTGGCCGTAACTCAAATACAAATCTATAAAATTACAGGATGAAAGTAATGGGCTCATTATTAATATCCCGGACGGCTTTTTTAGCTGTCTTTGCTCTTGCTGCAACCGCAGCTTCGGCTGATTTGCAAGTGAGTTTTTTAGAAGGTGCCCCAAAGGACCGCTTCAACATCAAAAACACGGGTAATTGCAATATCACAGAGTCGACCCTGCGGCTTAATCTCGGAACGTCGAAAGGGGCGCTAATTTTTGACGTTACGTCCAGCGGCGCAGGCGTAGAAGTTTCTCAGCCCTTCGAACTAGTGGAGGGAAGCGCCATCTTAAACGGCGAACCAAAAGTGACAGATGGCATGTCAGGGATCGATTTGGTCATAGGTAATATGCCTCCGGGAGCATTGGTTTCCTTTACGATCGACGTTGATGATACATTGGGAGGTCGGGAAATCACTGTCACCGGCGCCGAGATCGAAGGCGCAACAATATCATTCACCAGCAATGATCAAATCGCCGCGGGTGTCTTTTCATCGCAGTCCAAGGCCGAAATTGCGATAAAAGACTGCTGATGGCGGGAGTGGCTCGATGGGGGACAAGACGCAGATGAGTAAACTGGCGACACGCCTTGCCTTTCTTTTACTCGTCATCGGTGGAGGAATAACGGTCGGCATACTTACGGGTCCCGGAGAATGGTATGCAAACCTAAACAAGCCGGCTTTTAATCCGCCCAATTGGATATTCGGCCCGGTTTGGACCGTCCTTTACGTGCTAATCGCATTGGCAGGTTGGCGAACTTTCGAAAACAATCGTCCCTCTTTGGAAATGAAAATCTGGTGGGTTCAGCTCGGACTAAATTTTGTCTGGTCCCCCGTCTTCTTCGTCTTGCATCAACCGTGGGTAGCCCTTGGCGTAATAGTCTTGTTGTTAACAACAATTATCATATTCATACGGAGGAATTGGGTCGCGGATCGGGTTTCTGCCGTGGCATTTATACCGTATTTTTTGTGGGTCGGTTTTGCATCAATCTTGAATTTGTCAGTCGCGGTTTTGAATTGAACAGAAACTTTGCTGTCAAGAAACTTTGACGCACCGTTTGCAACCCGGCAATGGCTGCCACTGGTTAAACGAAATGGATGCGGTCCCATTTAATTGTCCCTGGGGTGAACACTCGTCGTGACTTGGGCAGGAAGTAGGCTACAGTGACCCAACTTTGGAAAGCCATCGTTCTAACAAAAAAACCAGAGTCGTTGGCTTAGGCTCCTGTAAAAAGACGATTACGAGGGAAAAAATGCGTGCCGCAGTCGTAAGAGAATTCAACCAAGACTTATCGATCGAAAATGTTCCTTCCCCAAGTTGTCCAGAAAATGGCGTAGTTCTTGAGGTCGCCGCTTGCGGGATTTGCCGATCGGATTTCCATGGATGGGTCGGAGGACATCCAAAAGTTTCCAACGGCTCAATTCTAGGGCACGAATATTGTGGAACGGTTGTCGAAGCCGGCGCAAGCGCCAAGCACAATGTCGGTGACAGGTTAATTGCCCCGTTTATTCTGGGATGCGGAGATTGTCCTGCATGCCAGACAGGCGCATCTAACACATGCGAAAAATCCGTGGTTCCAGGGTTCGGTTCGCCTGGGGCCTATGCAGAATTTGTTGCGGTTCCATTTGACCACAACCTAGTACATCTACCGGACACTCTATCCCCTGCCCTTGCAGCCGGATTAGGCTGTCGGGTCACGACAGCATGGCACGCGCTGACGGATCGTGCGAATGTTCGCGTCGGTGAATGGGTTGCTGTTCACGGGACAGGTGGGATTGGATTGTCGGCTTTGCTTTTGGCCAAAATGCTTGGCGCGCGTGTGGTCGTAGTTGATGTCGTTGATGAAAAACTCACTCATGCAAAAGGTTTAGGTGCAGACGCAATTGTAAACGCACAACGGGACAACGTTGTTCAGGCGATTCAAGATTTAACAGACGGCGGTGCTCAGGTTTCCATCGAGGCGCTAGGTATCGAGGCGACGACGAATGCTTCTGTTGAGTGTCTGGCGACACTGGGACGTCATGTCCACATTGGCATGCCTTCTGGTGACGGGATGATGAATATCAACATGCGTGCTATCTATTCAAAACAGTTGGCGTTTTATGGCACGCGGGGTATGCCATCGTGGAAATACCCCTCGCTTTTAGGTATGATCGAGCGTGGCGATGTGGACCTTAGCCCAATGCTTGACAGGGAGGTAAACCTTTCTGATGCAAGCGCAGAGCTTCGCGCAATGAGCGGACCAACACCTCCTGGCACGGCGGTGATTACGAACTTCTCAAGTTAGTATATTCGCGTATGAACTAAAAATGGTTCTTTAGTTCAAGCTCATCAAATCGGTATTGAAAGCGTCGTAACTCGAGCTTTTCCAAGACTCTCCGAAATCCGGGCTGCTCATGCCTGAGCCTCTTGCACCAAAGTTTGTTCAGTCCAATGAAAAACCCTGAGCACGGACAAACTGCCCAAAGTTACCCCGTTCAGATTGGCTATATTGACGTACTTTGTCCTCAGACCATGCGTAGTTATTACTTTCGCCAAAGATCAACGGGTAACGCTGTTTACCATAAGGTTGCGCCATTGCCCGCTCTGCATCATAGCGATCAACCTTCTCAAGAATTTTGTCCTCTTGATAACGGTCAGTGTGACATGTGGCGTTCAATGGCAGGCGCTTTGAAACCGCTGGAGCTTCTGTAGGGAAGCCAAATGCCAGCCCTGCGAAAGGGAAAACATACTCTGGAAGGCCAAGGAGCACAGAAACCTCTGCAGCCTTATTGCGGACCGCACTAATCGGACAGCACCCAAGGCCAAGTGCCTCGGCAGCGGTTACAAAGGCGCCCAGTGCGATTGCGGCATCACCTGTTGCATTGAAGAACGCGTCGAGGTGATCGTTGGCAAATGGGATTCCGCGTCGTTCGTGCAAAAGCCTTTGGCGGCGGTTATTGCCACAAAAAACGGCCATCATCGGTGCCTCGGCCACCCAATCCTGATCCTCTATAAGGTCCACAAGACTCCTTCGAACGATCGGAGACTTTAGCAGCACGATATCGCGTTGCTGCAAATCGCTTTTGGTTGGCGCCGCAAGAGCGACCGCGCACAACATTTCCACCCACCCATCTGGCACGGTTTTGTCTAAAAACGTCCTGCACGAACCACGTGCCGCCATCGAGTCAATAAGATTGCCATGCGGTTCGGTTCCATCAAGCCTAGGCGCATCGCTGAACCGGTAATCAAGCAATTGCTGCAGTCCGAGATTTGTTTCGTTTTTCATGACTTCAATTCTTGTCTATTTCCCATGCAAGCTCTGCTAACAAAAACCGAAAGAAAAATTCGCGGTTATTGAGCTCGGCCATCCAGTATAGTGACAGTGAACCTTTTGGAAGGCATCCCAATCAGTGACTGAACAAACCATCAAGGCAACAATCGAGCGCGGCCCGAATGCTCAGGGTTCTCAGACGAAATTTGATGTGCCGGCTTACGACAATCAAACCGTTTTGGATGTAGTTTCATGGATACAACAAAATATTGATCCGACCCTCAGTTATCGCTTTGCTTGCAGGGTCGGGATGTGTGGTAGCTGTGCTATGATGGTTAACGGTGTCCCGCGCTGGACATGCAGAACGCATATTTCCAAAGTGCTGGTCGGGAACGAGGTTACGATAGCTCCGCTCCGAAATCTGCCAGTTGTCAAAGATCTTGTGGTCGACATGGACGCTTTCTTTGACAAATGGATAACGGCAGAAGGTTTGCACCACGGAGCGCTGACCCGCGAAGACCCGATTGCAAAGGTTGACCCCACATCCTCTGCCAGAGTTGCATCGGATGCGGGGGTTGAATGCATCAATTGCGCGGTCTGCTATGCTGCATGCGACACGGTTTCAGTCAATCAAGAATACCTAGGCCCAGCGGCTCTGCAACGCGCATGGACGTTGTTGAATGACACCAAGGACAACGGGCGGGAAAAAATCCTTGATGCGGTGACAGGAGCCGGAGGATGCCAAAATTGTCACTCAATGGGTTCGTGCACAGCTTACTGCCCGAACGAGCTTGACCCGATGTCCGCAATTGCAGGGCTAAAGAGGGAAAGCGCCAAGTCATTTTTCAGAAAGGGTCGTTGATGCTCAGCATGCGTCTTTACATGCTTCAGAGAATTACCGCTGTAGCAATGGCGCCTTTGGTTCTAGGGCACCTGTTAGTGATGATATACGCCGTACAAGGAGGGTTAAGCACAGCCGAAATTCTGGGGCGAACCAAAGGGTCGTTTTTTTGGTTCCTGTTCTATGGCACCTTTGTACTTGCCGCCTCGATCCACGGTGCCATTGGATTGCGAACGATCGTCTCTGAATGGGCGGGACTAAAAGGCTTGGCTTTGAACTGCTTTGGTTGGCTGACATACGTGGGACTTTTTGTATTGGGAGCGCGCGCCGTTTGGGCGGTGACTTTCGCATGAAGGCGTCCAAGAGCATCACGCCGCGTGCGCATCCTCTCTGGCTCGCTTACGCCCTGCACAGGTTATCGGGGTTGGGTTTAGCTTTGTTCCTACCCTTGCATTTTTGGGTATTGGCACTGGCTGTGACAAATCCCGGGCAGCTGGACAGGTTTTTGCAGCTCACGGATTCTGGGATTGTAAAGCTGGCAGAATTCGGATTGGTGTTTCTGCTTGCTGTCCACTTTTTCGGCGGCTTGCGGCTGATCGCGCTGGAATGGTTACCTTGGACCGCACCACAAAAATCCTTGGCTGCAGGTGCCGCTGCTGTTTCGTTCATGGTTGCAACACTATTCCTTTTGAAGGCTATCTAACATGCGTGTTTCCGAAATCGAAAGACACGACACAGATATACTGATCCTTGGCACCGGCGGCGCGGGCCTCTTTGCTGCGTTGCACGCAAAGCAAACCGCGCCCGAGGCTACAAAAATAACCATCGCTGTCAAGGGGTTAATCGGCAAGTGCGGTTGCACAAGGATGGTACAGGGCGGTTACAACGTTGCCTTGGGCGGCGGCGACACGGTCGAGCGTCACTTTATGGATACTATCAACGGCGGCAAATGGTTGCCCAATCAAGACATGGCTTGGCGGTTGTGCGAGCAGGCCGTTGTGCGAATACGGGAGCTGGAAAACGAGGTTGGCTGTTTCTTTGACCGCAACGCAGACGGCTCGTTGCACCAAAAGGCTTTCGCTGGACAAACAGCGGATCGCACCGTTCACAAGGGGGATCTGACCGGCATCGAGATCATTAATCGGTTGATGGAAAAAGTTCTCGCTTCCGGCGTAGAAAAACTGCAGGAGCACCGCGCCGTTGGGCTGATACCAACGAAAGACGGTGCGGCACTTGCAGGTGTTCTAATGATCGATATGCGCACTGGCGCATTTCGTTTCGTGCGCGCCAAGACTGTCTTGATGGCTACAGGCGGCGGGCCGACAATGTACAAGTACCATACGCCGTCTGGTGACAAAACGATGGACGGGTTGGCCATGGCGTTACGCGCAGGCCTCAAACTGCGGGATATGGAAATGGTGCAGTTTCACCCGACGGGCCTGTTGGCCGGCGATCACACGCGAATGACCGGTACCGTTCTTGAAGAAGGCTTGCGAGGTGCTGGCGGTCAATTGGTCAACCATGCGGGTCAACGGTTCATGTTTGACTACGATGCCAATGGCGAACGTGCGACCCGCGATATTGTAAGTCGCGGCATTTATGCTGAGATGCGAAAGAACAATAACCCGGACCAAGAAGGCGTATTTATTTCCATGTCGCACCTTGGCCCCGAGAACGTGCGCCAGAAATTCAAAGGGATGGTCAAGCGCTGTGCCGACAGTGGCTTTGATCTGGCGGCAGGAAAGGTCGAAGTCGTGCCGACAGCGCATTACTTCATGGGTGGTGTCGTGGTCGACGTTGACACGCGCACCGCAATGGAGGGGCTTTACGTAGCTGGTGAAGACGCAGGCGGAGCGCATGGTTCAAACCGTCTGGGTGGTAACGGAGTTGCCAACTCAACGGTTTATGGCGGCATAGCTGGCGACACTATGGGTGTAGATGTAAAGAAACACGTATATTTTCGCGATCCTGATAATGATGTCCTCGCCGCGGAATTGGATCGTGCGGTTTATCCCCTCCGTCAGAAACCTGATCTGATCATGCCATTGCGCCGTAAACTGCAAGATTGCATGTGGGACAATGTGGGTGTGATGCGTACCGAAGCCGGGATGAAGCAAGGGTTGGGAGGAATTGCGCAAGTTTCAGCAGAGTTGATGACCATCGGGGTAGACGGAAGTAATCTGGCGTTTAACTTAATGTGGCACGATTGGCTAAACCTTCGATCCTTGTGTGATATATCTGAGGTTATAACCAAAGCCGGCCTTGCCCGCCAAAATTCCAGAGGCGCTCACTACAGGGAAGACTTTCCTGAGCCCGGCGCGATGGAGGACAGTGAGTTCACTGTAGCACAGATGCAAAACGGAAACGTCTCTGTGATGCGTGAACCCGTTGAATTTACTATAGTAAAACCGGGTGAGACAGTTTTGCCTGCAGATGCACCCGAAACCTTGGTGGCGACGCAATGATACCGATAAAGCTTATCCAAGAAACCGCGGAAACCCTTATGGACAAGGCCGCGATTGAGATTCCGCAAGATTATCTTGACGGACTGCAAGAGGCCGCGAGGACAGAGGACGGCGATCTGTCATCCTTCGTATTAAAGGCCATGCTCGACAACTATGAGGCAGCAAAAGAAGACCGCCGTGCGATGTGCGGTGATACCGGCGTTCCACGCTGGTTTGTAAAGTTAGGCAATGAGGCCCGGGTCGAGGGGGGAATGGTTGCGCTTGAAACTGCGCTCCGCCGCGCGACGGCCAACGCGACGAATGGCGTTCCTCTTAGGCCCAATCGTGTCCACCCTCTTTGGCGAACAGATCACGATAACAACGTCGGTATCGGTGCTCCCGAAATCGAATATGGTTTTGAACCGGGGGGGGATTGGATCGACCTGATCACCGTGCACAAAGGTGGCCTTTTTGGAACGGATTACAGGATGCTATTTCCATCGGATGGCATTCAGGGGATCAAACGTTTCTATCTCGATAGTCTGATGGCATTCGGTAAGCGTGGACTGGCTTGCCAGCCGGCGATCATTGGAATCGGACTGGGGGGTTCAAAAGATATTTGCATGACTTTGGGCAAGCGCGCCTCGACACTGCGCGTCGTCGGATCGCGAAACTCTGACCCTGAAATCGCCAAGATGGAGGACGAGTTCAAGCACTTAGGCAATTCCATTGGTATGGGTGCGATGGGCTTTGTCGGAAAAAACATGGTGATAGATTGTAATATCGAGGTCGGGTACTGCCACACGGGCGGCATGCCAATGTCCGTGCATGCCTTTTGCTTGTCATCCCGTCGCGCAGTTGCTCGTGTTTACGCAGATGGGCGCGTGGAACATCGAACGGATCCCGACTGGTTCACAGATTATCAGCGTCGGGAAACGATCGATTGGGAACCAATGCATGAGGCCGCAGAATGAGCCCACGAGAAATCCACCTATCAACCACCCCGACCCCCGAAGCTATCGCAGGACTGCAATTAGGCGACGTCGTATATCTGGACGGCCTGATGTACACCGCTCGCGAAGGCGTTTACATGCGCGCGCTGGAAGAAAAGGCCAACATCCCTATGGAGTTGCCCAGCCAGTCGGCAGCAAATTTCCATTGTTCACCGGCCGCCAGAATTAATGCAGACGGTTCTTTCGATATGGGGGCCGTGACAGCAACTGCTTCATTCCGCTTTGCCAAATGGCTGCCAGAGTGGATGGCGAAAACCGGAGCAAAGTTAATTGTCGGCAAAGGCGGCATGACCTCAAGGGATTATAAAGATTACTTCGTACCGAACGGCGCGGTTTATCTTTCCACAGTCGGTTACGGTACTGGCGCATTGTTGGGTCGAGGAGTCGAGAATGTAGAGGCCGTGCATTGGAACGAAGAACTTGGACTTGCCCAAGCAATGTGGGTAATCAAATGCAACAAAATGGGTCCTTTCATTGTCGCCTCTAACCTCAACGGGGAATGCTTGTTTGAAAGGGAGAACGCTAAGATCGCCGAAAACGTGGCGCGCGTTTACGAAGGCACCAAGCCCGCCGTTCTAAAGCGCTATGGCGAGAGTGACGACCGGACAGACGAGGTGATTTAGAAACCTTCGATTTCGTGCTCGGCAAGAACCTTTTGCGTCGCTGACCTTGCACACATTTCTTTCGCGTGCGCCTGAAGGCGGCGTAAACCGACCGACGATTCATGAACCCCGCGAAGCCAACCCTGAAGTAAGAACAAATAAGGGTCGCAGAAACTGTATCGTGATCCCAATGCCCACGGTGACAACGGCAATGTCGCCTCCAAAAACTCCGCGCATTCACGTAAGTTTTGGGGTGCTTTGTCTTTCATATCCCGAATTGAGCTTTGTTGGTCCGCCCACCTTTTCCCTCTTTTGTGATGAGCGAAAGCAACATGCACCGTTGAGCATAAATAGGCGCACAGTGATCTGGCTTGTGCCTGCACAAAAGCGCCGTCCGGCAGAAAACCAAAGTCCCGATGAATTGCCGCTATGTATTCGAGAATGGCAGGATTTTCAGTGACAATTCCTTTGGAGGTTTCCAAAACTGGTAGGCGACCTTTTTGGTTGAGCTTAAGGAACGGTTCAGAAAGATGCTCTCCGTCGGAAATTGAAATCTCGACCGCTTGATAATTCGCTCTGACTTCCTCTAGCAAAATATGGGCAGCCAGCGCAGACGAACCTTTTGAATAATAAAACTTCAACATCTTCTGCGCCTCTCTAATAAAAGGAATAACCGCCAATGGCAGGGCTATAAGATCTCGCTCGCTAAAATTCCCAATCCCATCAGTAGTGTAAGAATAATTAGCAGCCGCCGAAAACCAGTATCGCTTAGCTGGTGAAATACTGCGATGCCAATCTGGGCCGCTATCAACCCACAGGGAACCGTTATTAGTAACGCCGTTAAAGCGATGTCGTCATAGGCACCTCTGAAAAAAAGAAGACTGACGGTCGTGGTCAAAATAGCCACGTTATAAGGTTGTAAAACCGCGCGTGTTTCTGCCTTGGTCCAAGGCCGCAGGGATAGCCACATTGCCGGGAAAGCACCCGAGACTGACGCGGCACCGCCAAGCACTCCGCCGACAAGCCCTATCAGCGAGTCGATCCACGGTGTCGTACGCGTGAAAGCTGGTAAAGACGCGCGGAACCCAAAATAGCTGCCATAAAGAATAAGCATTACCGCGATTGCGATCCGCAATGCCCCAGCATCGATAACCACAAGCAATGAAAGGCCGAGTGGTACACCCAAAAGCCCCGGCATCAAAAACCGGAATAGCCTTCGCGGTTGCGCAAAAATTTCGTGGCGAACGATCCAAAGACCCTGCAAACCAGCCAAAACCGACATCAATGCAACGATAGCAACGGCCCTAATCGGGTCGAGAACCATTAGGTAAAACCCTAGCGCGAAGAGGGCAGTGCCAGAACCTGATAATCCGTTGATAAACCCGCCTGCAAAAGCACCCATCAGAAGGTAGACGACAAATTCTGCACTCATAAGTTCTCGATCGGTTTGTTTCGTGAAGCTATGCTAATGACCTTTGTCAGCGCCCGAAAAAGTTCATCAAGCGCCTGCATCTTTAGCTGGTTTTCCTGATGCACAAAACCGAGCGTTCTGAAGGGAGCATCTGAACCAAGATTCAAACGTTTTACGGGAACCGCGTCCTGCGGCTTGACAGCAAGATCCGGGACGATCGAAACGCCAAGGTTTGCGTGAACCATGCTGGAAATTGCTTCTGGGCTATCCAATTCCATGGTCTCATTGACTTGAATGCGATGCGCCATAATCCAGTTTTCGATAAGCGTTCCGACAACTGCGGTGCGGTCAAAGCGGATAAAGGGGCGTATTTTCAACAGCTCTACAGGATCTTCGATTGGCTCTTCTATTGCAGCTATCAGCTGCATCGGTTCACGGGCTAACTCGCGAAAAACAACGCCTGCTGGCAACAGATGCGGCTTGGACGTGATCGCAGCATCAAGATTTCCACGTTCAACTTCGGCAAGCAACGAACTGGTCAACCCGGGGCGAATATGCAAGCCAATATACGGGTAGTTTGACTTAAGCTCCGCCATTGCCCTTGGTGTTAAACCAGTCAAAGTGGTGCGAAGTACCCCCAAAGAAATGGTGCCACTCAATCCGCCGTCATTTAATACAGAAGGCACCAAGTTGTCATAGTCAGATATTAAGTTTCGAGCCTTAACAACAATCTGACGGGCAATTGGGGTTAATTGCGGTGTTCTGGTATCCCGGTTGAACAGCTCGACCCCAAGATCAGATTCCAAGGCCTGCATTTGCTGACTAACAGCTGCATGCGTCACGTGCACAATGTCTGCGGCTGCGCTAAACGTTTCCGCTTCTGCAATTGCGACCAATGTACGAAGCCTTCGGATAGTCATTTTTCGCGCCCAAGTTTAAGAAAAACTGTCTATAAAGAATCTCGATTAAGATAAATGTTAATGAATGCTTACAAACGAAGCCATTGGTAAAAATTTTAATCCACCAGTACGGTTTTTTTCGGCTTAAATTCCCAACCTTTCAGGACTAGGCCACTAAGAAGTGTCCAATTTACAGCGAGCCTTGCTTGAACGTTCGAACCTATGGCGGTCGAACTAAAGGTTAGGGTTTGCGACAAAAAAGAGTATCTTAGGTGCGAATAGAGCCTCGCACTCCCAGTCGACTGAGGTATCACAAGTAATTCAGTTTCTTTGTGACCCAGAAGAGTATCTCGGCAAGAATACCAATTGCACCGGCCTTTTCAGTCATCACAAGTGCCGTACCAGACGTTCCAAAAGGCAATGCTTTCAGCGTAACGTTATCGGGCAATTCAACCAACACAGGATAGCTGGAAATTCCGGCAAGTTCCCGGATCGACGGCAGGCCAGTCCGCAAGTCGATCGTCCCCTCTGAGAAACCAACTGGCATTGCTGTAATCGTGCCGACCAATTCAGTCCCCGGCTGAGTACGCAGCGCAAGACGGATTTCATCGCCGACATCAACATTGCCCAAGCTTGACTGTGGTAGCGAAGCGACAAGGGCAAAGTCAGCCGGGTCAATAAATGTTATAGCTGCCTGAAGCGTCGTCGCGCGATTTCCGGGGCGCAAAGTAACCGCGCTGACAAGACCGTCGCCAGGCGCACGGACTTCTGTCTGTTCAAGGTTCCATTTGGCCTGCTCCAGCGCCTTTTCCGCTTCAACGACTTCAGCGTCCCGTCCGTCGATCGTTGCGGAAATCCGGCGTTCCAGTCCCGCTTTACGAGCTTCCGCAGCACGAATGCCGGCGGAAAGCTGGTCAATGGTGGCAACGGCTTCTTGAAGTTGAAAGGTCGTCGAAGCGCCTCTTTCCTCTAATTCTATTATGTCATCACGCCTTTGCTCTCCGAATAGAAGCTGCACATTGAGTGAATCGATTTCCGCTTCTGCCGCAGCAAGATCTGTTATCAACTTGTCCGCCGAAGACTTTGCAGTTTCAAGTGATGCCTCAAGTCGCGACACTTCGGCGGCAAAAATTTCAGGATCAATTTTGAATAGAAGATCACCCTCGCTGACAGATTGATTGGCTTCGACTGCAACTTCAATGACTGTGCCCGAAACATTTGGAGCAATATTTGTCTCGATGCCTTGCACCGAAACTGGTCCCGTTGGCGTTGTGTGATTCAAGGCACCAACAACAACGAGCGCAATCACTGCGGCACCTCCGTAGGCTACGGACTTCCAAAAACCATTCCACGGTAGGAGCTTCAGTTTTGCAAATAGCAACCAGATAAGACCGAAATAGAGGCCAAGCACTATCAGCATCGATCAACCTCGCAATATTTGCTTCAACCTGGAGCGGTGAAAGAACCCTCAACCGCTAATAAGTTCGAACTATGCATTAACACACGGCAAATTGGAAACTTTTCAAGGGAGTTCTCATGAACCTGCGTTGGCCCTTCAAAAGGCCCCCAAATGGCGAGTTGAGAACAAGGACGCCACATTGAGAAAACTGTCTGTGCCCAATCGATTACAATCGAAAATATTGATGGTCGGAAATACCTATTTTCCCAATATCTGACGCCAACTGTATTTTGGTTCAAATCCGACTAAATCCTTGGCCTTCTTATTTGAGTAAAAAGTCTCAGAAGACCCCATCGGTTTTACCGGAACATCTTTATAAAAGGATTCGATCAAGTCACTGGTCGGAACATCGACTGAATGATCGTCGTTTGATACATTGAATATTTGATAACCCAGACCATCAGTCTTTAAGCAACACTCAACCATGTGACCAAGGTCGCGGGCGTCGATATAGGCAAAAATGTTCCTGCGTCGCACTTCTGGGTTAGCAATATAATGTGGAAAGTCGCGTTCGTATTCGTGTGGCTCGATTACGTTGTTTATCCGCAGCCCATATATATCAAATCCGGAACGGCACTGAAAACTTCGTGCTGTTACTTCGTTAACGACCTTTGACATTGCATAACTGTCTTCGGGAACAACCGGATGTTCTTCGTCGACTGGCAAGTATTCCGGTTTGCGTTCGCCGTCAGCAAAACAAACGCCATAGGTGGTTTCCGACGAGGCAAATACGATCTTACGGACACCAAATTTTACCGCCGCATCTATCATATTGTAAGTACTCAACGTGTTTACTCGATAGCATTCATTGTCCGACGTCATCAGTAGACGGGGCACCGCCGCGAAATGCACGACAGCATCGTACGACGGAACACCTGTACCGGCTTCCAACTCATCGTATCCCGCATAGGCGCCCATAATGTCGTACACTTGGCCCGCGTCGGTGATGTCGGCCAAACGGTCGCTGACTCCCGGGTGGTTCAGGGGCACTTTATCGACGTTTACGACACGGTGGCCCTGAGCAGCGAGATAGGCGACAGCATGCCGCCCTGCTTTGCCCGATCCGCCGGTAAATAAAATGCGCATTGGAGCCCCCTTAACTATGCCTTGTGCGGAATACCTGATTTGTCCGCCCAACTATTAATTCAATAAATCCCTTGAAAAGGTAAAGCCACCTGAATAGCGAAAATTTGCAGACAAAGGAGATGATCACAGCCTGGATGAAAAAACCACTCTGAACCCGTTTTTAGCGTCGCGCGAGAGTTATGTGATCCACATCAAGGCGACTTGCGAATAAAAGCCCCAATAAGTGAATGTTAAGTGGTAAAATCGCTTAAATCGAGCTGTTTACAGTCGGCAGCCAAAGACTTTTCGGGATGACAGAATGGCTTTTGTTAAAGGTCCAAGACACAATCAGCAGGATATCAATTCAGGCTCTTCTGTGCTGGCGATGTTAACGCGAAGCAGATCACCAATTCTGCAGCGGCCTAATGATTGGTGCAAAACATGAAAAGAACCTGTCAGATTTTTTCACAAATGGCTGACGTTTTAAGATTATTTGGCAACGCGGTTGTTCTATACGTGTGCTTGATCGCCTCCCAGTCTTTTGCAGAAACAGATTCTACTCAAGGCAAAACCCTGTACATAGATTTCTGTGCCAGATGCCACGGTCTCGATGCCGGCGGAAATGGTCCTGACGCCGCCGATCTAGAAACCCAACCCTTGGATTTGAAAAAAATAGCCGATCGCAGAAACGGTGTTTGGCCAATGCTTGAGGTAATGTCAATTTTGGACGGCTATTTGAAATCCACCAACCCGCGCGATGATATGCCTGTTATCACTGAGTTAAATGAAGGTCCAACTATAGAGTTTGATACTGGGAACGGTTTGGTTACGTCAGTTCCTGCCAAGCTTGTAGCGTTGACTGAATACTTGGAAGCCATCCAATCTCCAAAACCCGAGAGTTACGTACCCTGAAGGTCGCTCAGGCAAGCGCTCAGCAACTAACGGCCAGCGAACATATTTAGAGGCGTCAGTTCGCTCGGCGGATTAAAAAATTCAGAAAGAACTGACCGTCAATTCGGCGGGGTTCGTAGACCAACCTTCGACCCGGCTCCAAGCCTTGGGGTAGTTTGACATCAATTCGAACTTTGTAAGGCGTCACAGGTGGGCCAAAATGCGAACTGAGGGTGAAACGCAGGTTCAATTGGCCGTCATCGTCAAATGAACCTTTAAAGTCCTTAAACCAGGGCCCTCCTCCGGTGAACGCCTGAGCCGAAACCAAAGTCAACCTGTTTCCATTCCGATTAATCCTCATCGAGGCCAGCGGTTCAACTTTACCGGGGTAATAGGCCGAGTCTGGGCGGTTTGTCGTTTGCCAATAATCGTCGTCCCATCGACGCCTAATCGAAATTACATAATCTCCGTCAAAGGTCCTCGGTACCGCTGTGGGAACCTCCGCACAAACGCGCCCGTTTTCCTTTCTGAGAGCTGAGAGTGTTTCCTGCGTTTCCCAGCCATCGGCACGTAGCCCAAGATTCTTTCTCGCACTGCGATACCTCGAAAATGCCGATCTGGTGCGAGGCCCCGCCACGCCATCTGCTGCGCCAGCGCTGCATCCAACGCGGTTCAGCTCGGTCTGAATATCACGAATTAGGCTACGAGTTTGCTCGGCATTGTCTTTCTCCGTCGGTGGTGGCACCAAAGCTATTTCTTGCGAATTTCCGTCATCGTCTGAAAACGTCTTGGGCTGAACTTTTGCAAATAGGTCATCCCTCATAGAAAGGGCAAGCGCTACTGCAAAATGCTCATTTTGATTTTCATAACGCTTCAGAAATGCATCAATAGCTTCCAGTGTGGCAACCGATCGCGCCAACTCGAAGTCCGAATAAATCTGACTGGAGAGGCTCTCAGATACGCTTTGGTCAGGCCGCACTTCTGCGGCGGTCGGAACAAGAAAAATGTCTTCGCTGGGCAGAGAGCCGTAAGTGAATGGTTCCTGATATCCATCCGTCAGTTGATAAACAGTGTCCCGCACCTTGCGAAACATCTTGCCAAGTTCCAATCCGGGTTCCTCGATGTGTCTCAGCAATGCTGTAGCATAAGGGCTGTTACGTCCCTCGCCGTCCAGCGCCAAAGTTCCCCCTTTCGCCGCATAGCTTACCAAAACACCACTTGGATCAATTTGGCCCAGTCCCCGCTCAATGGACCTTGTTCCTGCCTCTCTTTGCATTGAAATGAGGAATGGATTGTTCCTACAGGCGTCAATCAGAACAAGTTTAAGCCCCTTGGCGGTCGAAATAGAACTGATGACAGCGTCCAATCTGATCGCTTCGAATTCGACATCCTGATCGCTTCGAAGCTCAGAATTTACAGGGATGAGGAAGTTGTTATTGTCGATTTCTATTCCGTGGCCGGCGAAATAAATAACGGCCATTTCCGCATCTCTTGCGTCTCTACTAAAGTCCCGTAGCGCAAGGCGCATTCCCCGATAATCCAGATTCTGGCTTTCCCAAACTTTGAAACCAATCCTTGCAAGAGCATCGGCAAGGTCTGCGGCGTCATTACCTGCATTCGGCAGATTTGCGACATGATCATATTTGGCGTTTCCGATGACCAGCGCGACTCGCTCGGTTCCAGCTGCGGCAATTACTGAACACGCAAACCACGCCGCAAAGAAAGCCAAAGTTAAAATCAGTCTACGCAAAAGCCAGAACGAACCGAAAACCAATTTACCCCCGGGGAAACCCAAATTGTCTCTTGTTCAGGATAACACAAATTGGGTTCTTTGCGAAAAAGCGCGTTAGGTCTATGAACGATTTCAAACTTGGCGATTAATACTCTGCAATGCTCCGAAGTCGACCTAAATTGCAGAACCTTTAATAATGCAGTTCATCATTGCAGGCTGCCTTTCAGCACAACCGAACGCACGTAACCACCTGATCCGTCAAACCATTTTGTCGGCACCACGTTACTGAGGTCACGCCGTCCGCGTGCTTCGTACTGGAATTGCGCATAAGCCTTGTTACCATTGCCATGCGTTCTGTTAGGCTTTGAGGGCAACCAGTTCGTGTATTTCACTGGTTCACCACTGTACCATCTCCAACCAATTACGGCATTGTCTTCTTTAGGATCCTTTCGGAAACCGAAATACGGCCCCGCCTTATAGCTGACATTCGTTTTACTGTCGTAGCCTACTGAAAAAAACGAAGGATCGTTGGCCATCATTCGCACAACAAATGCGTTCTCCTCGGCAGATGTTATTGATGCAAGGTCTACGCCACACTTTTGCGCTTCGTTGCGCGCGCCAAATAGGTTGCCCGAATACACCATTACGACATATAGATTGCCGCGAAACTTGCCGTAAATACTTTGGCGCAAACCTAAGCACTTTAAAATTCGCGTGATTTCTTCGGACTCGCCGAGCAAATCCAAATCTTCGGCGTTCTGACGCACTGCGAATGGGTTACTAATAAAGCTATCCTCACCCTGTTGAAATGTTCCCATACCCAAAATTGTAAGAACCGCAGGGTCGGCATATCCGGTTTGCTCAAGGCCATGAGCCGCCTGAAGTTCCTTTATCCCTGATCGCGACTTAGGGCCCAGCGCACCATCAGAGGCTCCAACGTCAAACCCGGCATCATTGAGATTGTCTTGCAACTGTTTTTTCCGTTCGCGCCCCGGTATTAGCGTGTCTTCAAGCGCAAGCAACAGCCCTCTCTCTTTCGCCCAGTCAGGAGTGATCTCGGTCATACGTTTCAACACTTCTGGTTCCGAGACCGGGACGGATCGGTATTTTTGGCGGATAAGGTCCCAACCGCGCATCGTGTTCGTTTTCATGGCGGCGGCGATCACGTCTTCTGTCTTCGTCGGAGCTGCCTCGCTGATCGGAGCGTTAGAGACTTGATTACTCGGCAACTGCATCGCGACCGGTTCACTTTTGGGAACCAGATAAATGTCCTCACCAGGAAGAGAACCATAGATGAAAGGTTCCTGAAAACCATCAGTCAGCTCGAAAACACGATCTCTGACACGTCGAAACATCTTGCCAAGCTCTAATCCGGGTTGCTCGATGTGTTCCAAAATAGCTTTTGCGTACGGACTATTCCGGCCATCGCCGTCCTGAGCCAACGTACCGCCCCGAGCGGCATAGCCGACGATTACACCGCCCGGCTCCACTGCCGCCAATCCGCGACCAATGGAGCGAGTGGAGGATGCCCTTGCCATCTGTGCCACAAACGGGTTGTTGCGGCAGGCGTCGACAAGCACAATTTTTAGTCCTGCGGTGTCGGAAATCGATCCGACGATTGCATCCAAACGAATAGCTTCGAATTCGACATCTCGGTCGCTTTTCAGAGTCGCGCTTACGGGTATCAGGTAGTTCGTGTTTTCAATTTCGATCCCATGCCCTGCGAAATACACAAGTGCAACATCGGCATTGGCTGCAACCTCGGCAAAGTCGCGCAATGCGATACGCATTCCGTTATAATCCAAGTCCTGACCCCTGGTAACTTGGAACCCGATGCGCTCCAGAGATCTCGAAATGTCCTCGGCGTCGTTGGATGGATTAGGTAAGCTGGAAACATGCTGATAGGCAGAGTTTCCAATTACAAGAGCCACACGTTTCTCTGGTTCGGCGGCCGCATTGTCATACGCTGCCAAAAAACAGATCAGAGCAAATAACAAGAGTCGCGGAAAAAATGCTGAAAAAATCGCCCACTGAGACATCTTCTGATCCTCTTTCGGCATGCATAGCAAACGGTTTTTGCGTTATGGCAGGGACAAACCTGCAGATGATATCAATTCCCAAAAAGCCATATTCTCGTCAATTCGGACTCTACCCGACAATTCTGTTTCGACAAAGGGTGCCAGCGCATCAAACCACAAACCCTCTGCAGCCAACGCCGTTATGTCTTCTGGCGATTCAATTGTCAGTCCATCTGTCAGTTCAACATAACTTGTTACTTGCGAGTTTACTTGACCGGTTTGTGGATCGGACAACACGACGGTCCATTCGTAGATGGCTCCAGGCTCAAGAACAAAGTCGGAGCGCGCCAGATCCAGCGCATAATAACCTTTTCGGTAGCGGCTTTGACTTGTTTTCATTGCCCCATTTTGTGGCACTCCAACTCGGGCAATCTGCGCGTGCATTTGTCCGCCAAAAGTTTCACCAACAAACCAAACCAAAGGTGGTCGCTGAAGTGTCGTAAGACCCCCGCCCTTTGGAACAAGCAACGTCAAGATACCGTCTTGCTGTTCTATATCGCGGGTTGCTGCACCGACTCGATCTGCCGGTACACCATTGGGCGGGGGCTTGAAAACGATTGGCTTTGTCTTTGATTTCTGGTCGTTAGTCGACTGCTGGGCTGTCGCCTCGGGAAGGCTTGCGAAAAAATACAAAACGCTTAGCGCGCTCAGGAAAAAACACCTTATCGCTATCGACCTTTTCGAAATCATCGCGAAACCCCCCGTTTCGCCATTCCAATTAGCTGATAAATTTCAATTTCACTTTTTTCGTCGTCGTGTCGTAGTTTCCCAACGGGTTCGCAAACAACCAGACCTTCCGTTAGCTCCTTTAAATCTTCGCTCAAACATATTCGAGTTGCGTTCTTGTGTCGATCTTTCAGCGTTTTTCCAAAAGCTTCAATCCGAGAAGCAACATTCACGGTATCGCCCATGATGTTGTATTGAAAGCTACCCTTAGTTCCCAACGTACCACTTAATACAGTGCCGCTATTCAAACCGATCCTTACGTTGTAGTCAGCCAATAGCCCCGTTTGCCTGTTAAAATCTTCAACAGAGTCGGCGATTTGAAGTGCGGTACGGCAGGCGGCCACGGCATCATCGGTAATCTGATCTTTTGTGGTTCTGGGCACTGGTGCACCAAATACCACCAACACACCGTCTCCTGTGAACTTCTCAAGGAACCCACCATTTTCACGGGCGATGCGGCTCATTTCGTTGAGAATTCGACTTGCCCAGTTCATGAACTTCTCTGGGTCGGCTGAACCACCGACTGTCGTGGAACCTGCGAGATCTGCAAAAAGCACGGATACCTGAAGACGCATTGGGCGTGATCTTCCACCGGCAATTATGTAATCGCGCTCTTTCCATATCTGATCCGCCAACGCTGGCGAAAGGTGATCTGAAAACAACTGCGCTATGGCGCGTCTCTGACTGCGCGAAATCCATCCAACAATCAAAAACGTAATTAGAAAAGCAAGCAGCCACGCAAGCGACATCGGCACTACAGGCAACCAAAGGTCTCGCGACATAATTGCGGATGTCCCGGCAAAGATTGCCAAGCCAAACCCTGGACCCAAAAGAAGCGCGACGATAGCTGATCTTGATACGACACCCAACGTTGCGCCGCCAATCGCTGTAATCAGGAACAACACGGCTTGCGACACACGGTTCGGGCTTTTCAAAGGGATAGAACGCTGGGCCGCATAGTTTAACAATTGTTGAACAAATGCAGCGTGGATTTGCACGCCATATGTAAACAGCGATCCTGCCGAGCTATTCAACGGAGTCCTAAAGTCGTCTTTTATAGATTCACTGGTAACGCCAATAATTGCTACCCGGTTCCTGAGTTGATCAATTGGGACATCGCCGTTAAGCAAGTCTTTTGCTCTTACCATTTCCGCTATGGGTAATTCGTTTCCAAACTCCAATAATATTTGATAACCGGTGTCGTCTAACCCTCGATAGCTCCCAAATCCGTCGACCAGCCTTGGAACAGGTGTGTCGCCGAATAAGAGTACGCTAGGATCATCACTCCAGGCTTGAAGCTCGTTCTGAGCTAACGCCAAAAGTGCAAGCTTGGTACCCAATGCAAGCGACAAACCACTTTCTTGCCCCACCAAAACAAGGCCCCTGCGCGCCACGCTATCGTAATCTACTGGGATGTCAGCGAATCCCACACTGTCGGATTCATGAGCAAAATCCGGAGCCTCGATACTGTATCCGCCCGACGAAGCCAGTTTTGTGACCCACACCGCGTCGGCATCATTAAAGGCCGCCTTCAAACGTTCTCTTCCATCAACAACGGCATTGTCCCGGTAGATATCGACCCCAATTGCAGCAACTTTTGCATCGGTAAGGGTTTCGATTATCTCAGCAAGCTTTTGATCCGGTAGCGGCCAACCCCAGTTACGCAGATCCTCGTCAACAATTGCGATTACGACGGCGTCGCTACTTGGATGCTCAGACGCCATTGTACCAATCATCCAGTCAAAATGTGTAAATTCAAGCCGCTGCAGAGCACCCGAAGCTCGGATAACAAAAATACCAGAAAAAATTACTATCGATACAACGATTGCCAGCAAGAACAATTGCACCGGGTTAAGAACGCGGCTTTCCATTTTGTAACAATGGCTTCTTTTTTTTAGCTTGGGTAGGTTCTAAAATTTTTATGCTTTGGCGAAGCCAGACCAGCTACAGCAGCATTTGATGTGAATAGCCCAATAGAAACGCCCCTGTCTGATACGGACTGAAGCCCTCTTGGCACCCAGATCATTCTTGTCAAAGCTTATCAGCGCGGAGCTGCAACAGTCGCTGCCGGCATGAATTACGCCTATCCGGTGTGCAGGGCGTCATAGTCAGCGCACTTTCCCGGAACTTTCCCCAACATCGACGCGGCATTTGGGACCTTGATGATCCTTATTGCAGGGTCAGCGACGATCTTTGTTTGTCATTTGCGTCGCTCCCAATCCATGTTCTGCTAAAACGTCAACTGCCGATTGCACACCCAGGCATCAAAAGGATGGCCGTGGCTGCCGGTTCGCAGGACAAGGAGGAGTCGCATTAGAACAAGAAGAAGTACTTCTTCCAGTTCCATTTTCAGATTTAAAAAATAGATGTTTGCCGCTAGGCGAAGTTCGCCGCTCGACCTTCAGACATTTCCGCCGTTTCAACAGCCTTGTCGATCAAATACAAAGCTTCCATTTTTGTCTTAGCTTCCAGCGGAACCTCTTGACCCACCTGGAAGTCCAGTGAAAGGTCGGTCTTAGCTCGTTCCGTTATCTTTTTCGAAACTTCTGGATTTGAAGAAATCAATCGATCAGCACTAGACTCGTGTTGATTGTCATAAATCACCAGGAATACGCCGTTACCCCAGTATGTCGCCACTTTACGCCCTTCTTGCGTTGCAGAAAGAAGCGCCGCCCCGGCTGACGCCATGGCCTTGCGAAATTCGCTGACAGAGCTTGATTTGTAAACTCGCTCTGCGTCCACGAATTTAACCGCGACGATCTTTGCCGCTTTCGAGTGCATTGTCGAAAGCTGAATGACGTAGTTCTCAAATTCAGCCAACCCAATGCACCCTGGCAAATCTCCAAAGTACTGCGGGTCGCTAAGCCGAACGTCAGGGTATACTTCAGAACCCAAATCTGCGTGTTCGTCCGCTTCAAACACTTCGATGGCCGCTCTGCGTTCCGCTGCCATTCTGTAAGCGTCCGAAAGTCTCTTTTTCAGATCGGAAAACTCAAACGGCTTTGTAACATAGTCTGTCGCGCCAGCTTCGAACGCCTCGTCAATATACTGCTTCTGAACCATGGCGGTTACCATGATGATCGGCGTATACGTATACCCGGGAAGCTTTCGGGCCTCTTCGCAAAGAGCAATGCCGTTCATTTGCGGCATCTGAACGTCGAGAAGTAAGCAATCAAAAGCTTCATCAGGGTTTGAAAGGATTTCAAGCGCTTCGTCTCCGCTCCGGGCGGTGACCACGTCTTTGTAGCCAAAAGCAGCTAACACGCTGTTCAGCAATTCCAAAATGCTCGGGTCGTCGTCTACAGCTAGTATACGCATAAGTATTCACCAAACTTTGCCACCTAACCAACCGCCGGGCATTGCAGACTAAGAGCAGCGGTTGATCGGTGAGAAAACTCTCAGGGTTGGGCAATCCTGTCGGACAAAGGCGGCAAAACGGTGACCTAAGGTAGGCTTCCCTGTGACTACCCGTATTTTTTGCGTATGCTTAACTACGCGTTCCTAACCGCTTTCACTTATCAGAAAATAACCGATATTTTTCCGGTGAAGGACCCGAACTGAGTTCGGCGTCAAGATCGTAGGAATAACCTGCCGACACAACAATCCAAAAATGCGTTGAACGCGAAAGATTCGGACTGTTTCTGGTTTAGATATTGCCTTTTCAAAGCCTTATAAGGCTTGGCGCATAAGAAAAGCTGTCAGAAACTGCAAGCAACACGAAGATTTCACTAGGGTTAAAGCTTAATATGCCACCCTTTCTGTTCCAGGGAGGTGATTAAGCCACACTTGTTTGGCATTTAAAAAATATTCCTCATAAGGTTGTGGACTTACCGAGTGGAATCTTGCCATAAGTGTGGCGAAATTATGAGAAAAATATGGACCGACCACTCAGGTATGAGCAGGCGTACCCCGTTCAGGAAGTTTTTCCGGACCTAAACCCTGCCAATGACACCACTGGCGCGCCGAAAGCTCCGGCGCGACGAAAATTGTTTGGATTCAATCGTAGCTTGCCAACGCCACTGGTTGAGCTGGGCGATATTCGTGCGACTACTATGAATTTTCGCAACATTCATGAACACGGAACGCTTCTTGCCAGATACCTCGAGACGCGAAAGTCCATCTTTATTGATCGGCTAAGGTGGCAGGTTTGCGAAGCGGATGGGATGGAATACGACCAGTATGACACTCCGGCGTGCAGCTGGGTGGTCCTTCATGAGTTCGGTGAAATCCTTGCTGGCGTGCGCCTGTTGCCCACCACGGCAAAATGCGGGGTGTACAGTTACATGCTGCGGGATGCACAAAGGGGGGTGCTGGCAGGCATACCCACTGACATCCTCTTTTTTGACGCTCCGGTAAAATCGAACATTTGGGAAGCATCAAGATTTTTTGTAGCAGATGGTGTTTCGTCAACTCGAAGGCTTGCAGTGCAACGAGAGTTGTTTCATCAAATGACTGTCGTCGCGAGAGAAAATGGAGCCTCAAGTATTCTGGGCATTGTTCCATCAGTTTGGTCGCGTTGGTCGAGGCGGTTGGGCGTAAATGCGTCTCCTGCCGGCGCTAAATTCTCTATTGATGGAACCGTAAGTCAGTCCGTTTTGTTCAACATCAATAGTGCATTAGAATAATAACGGTTTTGGCTTGTTCACAAACCTTTTTGGGGCATATTTCAGAAGAACCGATTGACCACCCGTTCTAAAGCATAGCCAAATCTGAACTCGCAGAAATTAGCGCTTTGGGTGTTCTGTGACTTGTTTTCCGCAGCCCGCAAGCCCTCTGCGTGCCGACTCCTGCCAAAATAAGGTCAAGAAATTACCCCTTTTCCCACGGGATTTCTGTATTTTTGCCGCTGTTTCGTCCCACTCGTCTCCTAGGCTGCATCCGTTAAAACTATAACAACGGTTCACCAGTGATGAGACATTCTGCCCTCGGTAATGATCGGTTCCAAAGCAAGTTGGAACTCCGAGCTCTTAAACAGGCGACGCTGAACGTTCTGGCCGTCGATGACGAGCCTAGTATCTTGGAATTGCTCCAATCGGCGCTTCCTGAACTTGAAAATTGCACCGTGACAGTTGCTGCTTCGGCCGCAGAAGCGCTTCAAAAAATTGAAGCCGCCGAAAAGCCTTTTGACTGCTTGCTTGTAGACATCCAAATGCCCGGAACCACTGGAATTGAGCTGCTTAGGCAAATCAGAAACACTCCTGGCAATCTTGAGACGCCGGTCATAATGCTAACCGCCATGAATGACAGGGCTTATATCGAAGAAGCCTTTTTAGAAGGCGCGTTCGACTATATCACCAAGCCTTTCGATTTCTTTGAACTGCGCAGCCGAATGAACGCAGCTCATCTGTTGATGATGGAAAGAATAAAGACCCAGTCTTCTTCGGCTTCGATTAAAAACCTGCGTGAAGAATTGGACTTCAATCAGCGTTTCAGCTTCGAGGATCCACTCTCGATCGAGGGTCTAGAGCGGTGTTTGCGTTATGTTGAATTTGATAACTATATCGAACAACTCTCACGGAGCAGCCGTTTTGATTCCTGGGTTACCGCAATCAAGCTGCGTGATGCCGAATATCGATTTGACCTGAATGATTTTGGCGCCTTCCGGCATGCGATCTCCGACATAGGCATGTGCATTGAAAAAACGTCACAAGCTGCCGGAGCAGTTTACTCCTATCGGGGTGCTGGCGTGTTTCTAGTAGTAACGCATGGACGAAAGAACACTGAAATGCTTCCAACCGAGGAGCACCTCAATAGGAAATTGAGGACGGTTCTCAGCAACCGTTGCGCCTCTGTTCATCTCAAAACAGTAAAGAGCTCGCCAGTCGCGATGCGCTCGTTTTCGAAGTCAGGCGCGTTTGTCGCCTTGAACAAGGCCCTAGAAAACGTGAAGGAGCGCGAAAGCGGACTAAGAAAAGGCATGGCTGCACTGTCGACGCATCATCCAGATTCCTCAACCAGCCGCAAACAAGAGGTCGAGGGAAGGCTGTTCGATACAGTGCTCAAGGAGATGTACGGCGACAATACCTATCTGGCCCGCAAATAGCGGCCAGTACCAAGTGTTCTGAGACCTAGCTAGACCCTTGTCAAACAAGTTCGGATGGCGTTCAATCGCTGTCGCGAGCTTTATTAGCGTTTAGTATCAGAGGACCACTGGTGCGCATGGTAAACGTCAGAACCGGTTCGGGCATTTCCGCATCTGCAAATGAAAATTCTATGCGGCGCAACACTGAGGCCATCAAAACCATGATCTCTGTCTCGGCGTATTGCGCACCAATGCAAATCCTAGGTCCATCGCCAAACGGAATGTACTGCCCGCGCGGGAAAGATGTGCCAAGGAAACGTTCGGGTCGATATTGCTCCGGGGCCTCCCACAGTTTCTCGTTTCTGTGCAATGAATAAACCGGAAAAAACAGAGCGTCCCCTTTTTTGATCTCTACCCCTTTGATTTCGACATCATCCGATGCGTCCCGCGCGAAAAATGCCGCGGAAGGGTAGAGGCGAAGTGTTTCCTTGATATGAGCGCGCAATAGCGGCATCGACTCGAGGTCCGAGAACTCTATCGGCCCATCTGAGCGAACCGACCGAATCTCATGACGAATTCGGGCCTGCATTTCCGGGTTCAATGCAAGTAAGTAATAACCCCAAGCCAATGCGTTAGCCGACGTTTCATGTCCAGCGACAACAAAGGTCAGAAGATTGTCTACGGTCGTCTCTTCATCCTCGAAATCCGTTTTCAGGGCTTCGATCATGAAATCAAGAAAGTCCTGCGGTTCAACCCGGTTTTCGGATCGCCGTTGTTCTATGACCTGCCGGGCAAGGTCGCGCATTGTGGAGACCGGGGCCATGCTTCGTATCCACTTTTTGCGCGGTAACCACTTTGGCAAACCCATTAGGTCAAACAATGAAATATCTGAGATATACTCAAAGTACTTGATTAGCCCGACGCGAATCTGTTCTGAACTGACTTCCTTATTCCCCGAGAAGATAACCCTGGAGATATTTGTCAAAGTCGATGCTGGCGCCACTTGTGCGATATCCACGGGACCTTGATGTTCCGCCAGAGACTCCGCAACTTCAGTCCCAGTTTCAGCGAAATGACGCGAAAGCACCGGAAGGTTTCTGGCAGCGAACAACGGAGAATACCTGCGCCTTTGCTGACGCCACTTTTCCCCTTCTGAGAGAATCAGCCCGTTACCAACCGCTGATCCGATAATGTCTTTTGTGAACTTGGCTTTAGGAAACGACCGTCCCTGCCCGACCAGCAATTCGGTGATCATTTCAGGGTCGCAAAAATAGTGGATATTCAAAGGTCCACGCACATAAGTTTCGCGCAAAGTTTCGGCAGGTATAACTTCCAGCATGTTTCGGCCAGCGGACCTAGCAAACTGAAGCAACGACACAGGCTTTTCTGCCAGTCTCGCCGAAACTGGAACGACGTCAAATTGCGTCACATTCGTCTTCCCAATTGCAGTCACAGCTCGGTCCTTTTGAGCATTTCCACCTTCCTGCGGTTCCATTTAGGTGAAAAGTTGCCCTTTTAGCAACGCGATCATAAATTTTTGCAGCCAAGTTAGGCACTTGAGCAACAAAACGGCACACTAGCCAACGATGAAGACCTCGCATTTGTCACGCAACAGTTACACTCTGTTTTTTGAATTAGTGCCAAACTGTGAACCAATTTCCGACCAACTAAGTCCTCATTGTTCCGCTACTAATTGGCCCAGAGCGCGATTAACGAAGACTTTTAAATGACAGCCATCGATGCAAAGCTGCCGGACCGGGATACCGGGGAACCGGAAAACCGGCTTCTGCAAAACATAAAAGATTACACTGCCATGAGCTTTGCGCTCTTGTGGCAACGGCAGGCTATTTTCCTTGCCACGACTATCCTCACCGGATTCTTTTTTGATCCTATCAACGCGCTGTTGTTCTACGGGACGATCCTCATTTGCGAAGTGCAGGATTTGATGCTCGCTAAGCGGGTACCTCGTCTCAGACCTGATCAACATAAAGCAATTGCGATGATGGTTGTTTGGATTTTGCTGAACACCATCCTAAGTGCGACCGCGATTTGTTTGTACGCGGTTTCGGTGGCTTGGAAACAGCCAACGGGTGGACATTTTACGCCACTGTTTTTCCTGTTTGCCGCCGCTCTATTTGCAGCAATGAACAACCATCAGTTCGTGTGGGCAATGATTGTTCGCCTGGCGATGTACGGTGTCTCTTTCATGGTGATTGTAGTGAAAGACATCTGGGTCGAACGGCCTGACCTTTCCTCCGAACTATGGCTACATTTCTTTACGGTGATTTTTGTAATGTACTTTCTGATCGACTGCTCGCTGGTATTTTTAAAGCTTTACCGCAAGAACTTGGAACAACTCGAAAAGCTCAAGGAAGAGCACGAAAGAACGAAAGCGGCTTACATAACGAAAACCCAGTTCATTTCTACGGTCAGCCACGAATTGAGAACACCTTTGACATCAATCAAGGGATCTTTGGACCTGATCAATACTGGCGCCCTGGGTGAAGTTCCTGAGTCGATGCAAAACCTAATCCACTTGGCTGGCAAAAACAGCGAACGCCTCGCTTCCCTGATCAACGACGTATTGGATATTCAGAAAATGGAAGCCGGCGAAATGAACTATCGTGATGGAATAATCGATGTTCACTCTTTGGTAAGAGAAGCGATTTCCTGCAATCTGGGTTATGTCAGCGCTCATAACGTCGAAATTTTAGAGGATATTCGTGGAGACGAAGAAGTCTTCATCAAGGGGGACTCATCGCGTCTCCTGCAAGTTTTGGCGAATATGATATCCAATGCTGCCAAATTTTCATTCGACGGTGGCGAGATCACTGTTGGATGCGAAAAAATCGGCGAAAATGTTCGTCTGTTTGTAAAAGACCAAGGCATTGGTATCCCGAAAGGTAGCAGGAACAAAGTCTTCGACCGCTTTTCCCAAATTGACTCCTCTGATGAGCGTCATGCGGGCGGTACTGGACTTGGGATGAACATCTCAAAAGAAATTGTCGAGCATTTTGGCGGCACAATTGACTACCGAAGCACGCTCGGCAAAGGCACAGAATTTTTCATTGAGCTTCCGGTCGCGGATACCGGCGATTCCCGATCCATTGGGCGCGCGCATTCGTTACACCCTTGGGCCGCGCAATCCAAATAACATGGAGATATTAAGAATGCTGCATCGTGTCTTCGAAACGCCTCTTACCAAACCGACGCCATGCTGGCCGTCAGAGAAAGCAGGTTTTCAAAAAATGAACACTTAACGCTTCAAAAAGTTAATGCCGTTCCGAATGGGATCGGAACGGCACACTCGTTACCATATACAATTCCGAACTTGCGGTAGGTCCACATCATTCGGATTAACAAGCCACCAATGTTTAGGCGGCGACCTCATACTACCCACTACAGAGGGAGTGTTATCTACGCATTGGCAATATCCCGGTTTTTACGCCAATTAGCTGTTTTCAGGGACGGAATGGGGAAACAAAACACCTCTCAGCCACCGCATTGTAAATGTTTTGAAACCACGCCATCGATTCGGCACTTTCGGGCGGATGACTCTTGCGGAACCCAGCAGGAATTGAACTGGCTGATGTCCAAACTTCCCTAACATTGGTAATTTACCGCAGGATGACATCTCTACCGATCGGATATAATCGTTTTATAACAGATTGTTAAACTGCGTTTCACTATTCTCTGTCCAAATGTTCAGCGAACTTTTCGTATTCTAAGTCGGAGATATCTGCAGTTTCATATTGGTCGGGATAAGCCCCTGTTTGTGCGGCTTTTTTAAACGCCTTCAAAGCCGATCGACGAGCAGACCTGATTTGTTGCTGCAACGCATACAAATCTCCAAAAGCGCGCGCGTGGCGAGGTCTGTCAGGTTGCTCGCCGCAGACGTCATTTTGGAAAAGATAGATAATGTCGCCACCCGATCCGGAACCCAACGATGACGTAATGAGGGTTGTGCGTTTGCTAATATCGGCCATGACCCGATCACAAATAACCTCTGCCTCGACTGAAAAGGCTCCGGCGTCTTCCATTCGCCGAAAAGCCCGCCAAAGTTCCAAAGCTTCATCAGCGGTTTTCCCTATCGCGCGCAATCCACCGTTCCAAGTCGAGCGGCGCGGAACTAAGCCGAGGTGGCACATCACAGGTATCTGCTCGCGCGCCAATAGCTCAACGATATGCGGACCGCGCGCCGTATAAACAGAGTCAGCGCCGTTTTTCATGGCAAGAAACGCTTGGTCCAAAACGTCTTTCTCGGTTGGGTGATCCGGCATAGGGATCGCTGCTGTATAGAACAAATTTGGCGCACCGCGTCTTACAGCCACTGCGTTGATGGCATTTCCCATGATCAAATCTAGACCCGCGTCAGCCGCGGCAGAGGCTTCTTCTTCAGAATTTGCGGTAGTCTGCACCAGTTTCCTGATACCCTTAAATTCCCGTAAGTCTGCTGCGGTGTAATTGCGCAAAGAAAACTTGGCGTCCCAGTCATAGATGCGTTTCACGATTTTTCCCCTGACTTGGCAATCGTCATTTCTTTTGGCGCCAAATCACCGATCGAACGCTCTGCCAGCACACTTTCCTTGTTCCGTTTCGTCTTGGCCGACGCAGGAAGTGGCGTGTCCCAAGCATAGTCCGGGTCAGTTTTTTGCCGATCCCAAATCTCCAACATCTCACGCCATGCGCCCTGCAAGCTACGCGGGGCAGGCATGTCGTTCTCTATCTCCTTTGCCAAAGCTGGCAGATTATAGCACGGCACGCCAGCATACATGTGGTGTTCCGTGTGCCAATTCATGTGCCAATAGAGAAACTCGACAAACTTAGGCAGCCTTATTGAGCGGGTGTTCTTACGAAAGTCAGCGGAATCTTCGATCAATCCGCAGTGCTGGGTTAATCCACAGGCGTAGCTCAACCAATTTGCGATGTAACTCGGAACCGTGAAAATCAAAGGAAGCACCCAGACACCAGTGGTCAGAGCCAACAAAAGCACGACTGAATGAAACGCAATCAAAAGTCGCGACCACCAAATCGACCTTGTGCGCTGAACCGGCTGATCTCGATGCAAAGCATCAAGCCATTCGTTGGCCGGGACATTGGTCGCTCCAACTTTGCCGCAGGCGTCAAGACAGGTGAGCCAAACGGTCGATAAGAATCCTCCTTTACCAAAAGTACGCCCTGGCTGCGTAAATAAGTTGAAAGTGAACATTTGAAGTAAGAAAGCACGCCCCACGTTTGGATGTATCGGCAGCAGCACTTCTCGGTCACCTTCCGGATGCAGGGTGTAGCGGTGGTGGTAGGTGTGGCTCGCGGCATAGTCGAACGGGTTCCACCAACTAATCAGACTGAAAAGATATAAGAAGGCCTGGTTCAGCCACTTTGTTTCGAACACCGTTCCATGGCCAAGCTCATGTACAGCTGTGCCCTTGTAAAAAGAGGCAACCGTCCCATGGGCAAACAGTGCGATAGCGAAGAGTATCCACCAACTTTGCGTCCAAGTATAAAGTAAGGCGGCACCCGTCAGGCAAAACAAAACCAGGTGACCGCCGGCTTGGAGCCACCCTTTTCGATCAATTCTCTTGGAGAGTTCACGAAATCGCTCCGGCGGCATCTTTGAGCGATACCATTGCACCTTTAAGTCTTCGGTAGCCTCGGACAACGGTTTATATGCCATTCGTTCTGCGCCTCCCCCGCAGACTTCATGCCCTTAAATATAAAACTGCAAACTTATCTTGATCACAAACGATGTTTCTTCACCGTGGATCACGTTCGACCACAGTGTATCCAAGCGAGCTTCATCGCCAAGAGAAAACTCGTTTTCACATGATTTCAAAACAAAGACAGATTAGAGGTTAGCACGCAATATTTTCGCGGAAACGCTCTATTGGACGCTCGACAGCACTAGCGTCCCATCCATCCACCGTCGACGACAAGGATTTCTCCGTTTACAAAATCCGATGCCGACGAAGCCAAAAACACAACCGGGCCCGCAAAATCCGCAGGAGTTCCCCAGCGGCCTTGAGGTGTTCGTTCAAGAATTGATTTGGAGCGAACCGGATCGTCCTGCAGCGCTTGTGTGTTGTCTGTGGCAATATATCCGGGTGCGATGGCATTAACGTTAACGCCCTGTGCCGCCCATTCATTTGCCAGCGCTTTCGTCAATTGCCCGATACCGCCCTTTGAGGCCGAATAACCCGGTACAGTGATCCCGCCCTGAAAGGTCAACAGCGACGCGGTAAAAATAATCTTTCCGGATCCTCGGGCGACCATGTCCTTGCCGATCTCTCGGGAAAGCACGAATTGCGAAGACAAGTTTACCTCGATCACCTCATCCCACCATTCGTCGGGATGTTCGGCCGCAGGCTTACGCTTGATGGTTCCGGCGTTGTTGACAAGTATGTCTGGCGTGATCCCGTCGGCCCTGATTTGATCAATGAATCCATGTAATGCGGCGCGGTCAGAAAAGTCGCATTGGTAAGCCCTGAAGGTGCGCCCCATTTCGGTTACGGCCTTTTCAACATCAGAACCGGACAACTCTAGCGAGGCTGACACGCCAATAATATCGGCTCCTGCCGAGGCAAGCGCTTCGGCCATCCCTCGCCCAATGCCCCGTTTGCACCCAGTGACCAGCGCAGTTTTTCCGGTCAGGTCGAAGCTTTGCAGAACATTCATGCGCGCGATCCCACTTTGATTAAACTTTTCATGGCCGTTGGGCTGCGATCCAGCGCTTCGAATGCGGCTTGTATATCCGACAGAGGGCTGACATCGGTAATTACGACATCTGCGTCGACACCGCCGGAGGTGACGACGGCAATTGCTTTCTCGTAATCTTCGGGTTCGTACACCCGGGCTCCGATTAGTTGCAGTTCTCGCCAAAAGAACTGAAAAAGGTCGATCTGAGGCTTTGTCGCGTGGATCGCAACCATCACGATCCGTGCTTTAGTTGCTGCAACTGTTGTCATGGCATCCACGCCCGGTTGAGTTCCGGAAACTTCGAAAACCACATCCGCACCTTTGTCACCCGTGCGGTCATTTATTGCAGCAGCAAGATCCGTTTCGGTTGGGTTCACGGTTTCAAAGCCAAGTTTCGCAGCGATCGCTAACCGATTTGGATTCACTTCAGATATCACTACATTGCCGCCAGCATCGCGGGCGACCATGGCGACCAACACACCAATTGGACCACCGCCAATGACGACCACGTCTTCCCCGGGCTGCAGATCCGACAGTCGGACGTCATGGCAGGCGACTGCAACAGGCTCGATCAATGCGGCATGGTCCATTCGCAGATCATCGGGCAGCCTATGCAAAGTGTGCGCCGGAACAGTCCAGATTTCCTGCATCGCACCATCTGTATCAAGCCCCAAAAACTTCAGGTTCTGACAAATGTGTTTGTGTCCACGCTTGCATGCGGGGCATTCACCACAATGGTCCAGCGGCCGCACAACAACCTTCTGCCCTGGTTGGACGCTATCCACGCCTTCACCTATTGCCTCGACCACTCCGGACATTTCATGACCTATTACCCGGTTCAGCCCAACACGCGCGTCCATATTCCCGTGATAGACGTGCATGTCCGTCCCGCAAATGCCGCAATAGGCAATTCGGATCGATGCCTCCCCGGGGCCAGGCGCGGTTGCCGCGGTTTCCTCAACGGCAAAGCTCTTGTTACCTCTGTAGTAGGCCGCAGAAATCGTCTGGGCAGTCATGGATGCATCTCCTTGTGCTCCGAATTCAGTTTTTCCCAGTCAAACACCACTCCGGTGCCAGGCGTATCTGGGGCCACGGCCAGGCAGTCTTCTACAACCAGCGGACGGGTCGTGTATTGGTCAATCGGAAAAGAATGCACTTCCAACCATCCGGAATTGGGTTGCGCAGACACAAGGCTCACGTGAAGTTCTTGCATTCCGTGGCTGCAAACGGGAATTCCATGTCGAGAGCTGAGCGCTGCCACCCGAAGCCAACCAGTGATACCGCCACAATTGGAGGCGTCAGGTTGGATAAAACTTAGTTTGGCATCGTCAAACGCGTACTCGAATTCATGAATAGTGTGTAGGTTTTCTCCCATCGCCAGCGGAACGCCTGTTGCGTCCGCAATGCGGCCGTACCCTTTGTAATCATCAGGAATCGTTGGTTCTTCGAACCACAGAATATCGGTTTCGGCAAATCCGCGAGCAGCCACTATCGCCTCTTCAACAGTCATGGAATAATTTGCATCCACCATGAAAAACCGATCAGGCCCAAGCATGTCGCGCACCGCTATTGCGCGCGCGAGATCTTCGGCCAGGTCTGGTTGCCCGACTTTGATTTTTACAGCATTGAAGCCGCGGGACAAATACCCTTCGGTTTGGGCCAGCAGTTTCTCCAAAGGGAAATTCAAATCTATCCCGCCAGCATACGCTTTGCACCGATTTGAAACGCCACCAGCCATTTTCCACAACGGCGCGCTTGTCGCTTTACCGCGAATGTCCCACAGCGCAATATCAATGGCCGATATCGCAAAAGATGCTATTCCACCACGCGCCACATAGTGCACATGCCATTGCATTGCGTCGTACAGCTCTTCCACCTGACCCGCGTTTTTCCCTATCAAAAACGGCGCCAATTCGTGTTCGATCATCGCAAGAACAGCGTGTCCGCCCTTGCCGCCTGTATAGGTATATCCTGTCCCTTCGATCCCATCCGCCGTATGGATCGTTACTGTTACCAATTGGAAAAAAGTGTGATCCCCATGTTTTGCGTCAACCAAAACCTCAGCCAACGGAACGTTGAACAGGCGCGCTGAAACATTGGTAATACGTGTCACGATCTTTAAACCTTCCACTGTCTGGCAATAAAGCGAGACTGTAGAAGGATAACTGCAAAAAGGAAGCCCCAAGTTCAACCGCTTAGTGCGGTTCGATGAAGCTAACTTGAAAAGCCCATTTTCAGAACCGGGCCAATTGCGAAAGCGGCCTTGATGGTAGTGCAGGCAACGTCAAATTTCGAAACTATTCGATGGTACTAAAGTATTTGAGCAGGAGTTCCCTTCTCCTGGCAATGAGTGGTAGTGTTTACTGAACAGAGCAATAACCGCTTTGGCCAATTACGGATTTTGGGGGATCACCAATGCCGCGTATCGGCATTTTAGTTTCAGTTCTTATTGTGGGAATTTATGGTCCACATTTGACGCACGCCGATCTTGTTTCACCCTATGGCGGTGAGACGGCACCAAATTTTACCGAACTTGAAGTCAACACAGACCACGTGCGCGTCGCTTTGGAAATCGACTTAAGCGATTATCCGGTATTTGTATCCGAAGACGATGGATCAGGCGTTTCGCTCGCCGAGCGCACGGGACAAACTTTCTCAGTTTCGGCTGATGGTATTCCTCTTGATCGCGTGATTGACGCGGTCGATGTCAGACCCAGATTACCACGCCGAACTGCCGCGTCATCAACCGTGCCACCGCGACCCCGAAGCGATGACGTCGTATTCGTCGAAATGCGGTTTCCATTTTCGGGTCAACCTGAACGGATAAGTTTCACTCCTCCACTCCGTGAAGATGGATTCCCCCTTGCTGTATTGGGTGTACTGGCCAAACACATGGGCGTACCGGTTACAGATTATCGATATCTGTCAAAGACTGAAACCATTCTGCCAGACTGGGAAGATCCGTGGTTTAGTACTTTTGAAAACCCAAACTTGACGCGGCACCACAAGTCACCAGTGATGTCTTTCCTATCGATGGAGCCTAGGGAAGTTCGCCACGAAATCATTTTTAGGCTCCGTGATCTGGAAGCTTGGTCAGACTTGACACTGTCCGGCACCGAGCGCCTGACACCTCAGGATGTTGCTGACATCAAGGTTGCGGCTGCGTCTTTCGTTGAAGCGCGAAACCCGCTCGTGATAAACGGTGAGCTTTCTGAGCCTTCGTCGGTCAGTGTGTCGCGAATTGCAGTTGGGGCAGAGGGGCTTCAGGTTCTTCCCGATACCCTTCCCGCCGATCGAACTACAATGCTTTTGGGTGTGGTTTTGTCCTATCCGCAAGCGGCATTGGCAGATACCGTTTCGATGAGTTGGGAGCTTTTCCCCGATGGGATTGATGCCGTTCCGGTTACTTTAACAGATCCCGCAGGCGGGGTGCCCGCGCAAGCACTTCGAGGCGACGATACCGTCAAATGGACAAACCATTTGAAGACATGGGAAAACCCCCGCACTGTTCCGGTAAAGGTAAAAACCGCTAGTGTCATCTCGTTTCCAACTCTTGCGGTCATTTTCGCCTTAATCAGCATCTGTGCGGGAATTGGCGCATGGCGTGGCACTGGGCGCAAAAGCTTCATTTTTTGGGGCGCAAGCGGATTATGCCTTATGGCGGCGGCCATGTTGTTCCCTGTCAAACAAACGATCTCTATGCCGGGAAAAGGCATGCCAGACGACATAGCATCAAAACAAATCGTTCACGGATTGCTGGACAACGTAAGTGTGGCGATGCTGGAGCCAGAGACCGATGGTATCAACGCCGCAATCGCAGCATTTGTACCAGAGGAAAGCCGAGACGCCGTCAGCGCCGAACTTCAGCGCGGATTGGCCGTAACTTTGCCTTCAGGGGCTCGTGCTCGTACGGACAAAATTTCCAACGTGAATATCGAAACCATAACATCGGAACCGGACAACGATACGCATCAGATACTTGCTAATTGGACATCGTCTGTGAGTGGCGGGCATTGGGGTCACTTGCATCGTCGTGCCATTGCCTACCGTGGGCTGGTAGACGTGTCTAGGTCAGGTGACACCTGGGAACTTGACGGGCTGACCGTGCTCAGTTCAAAGGTGGACGGATAGCCAAATGCGCCATCAACTCGTTCGATTAACCATTCTTCTAGTGCTTGCTATGACGTTCGTTGGAACTTCAGCGCTTGCCCATTTCAAACTGAACCAGAATGTGCGAATCTTTCATGTTGTTCATGGGCTGGACGCGACCGACGTCTACATTCGCACTCCGATGGCATATCTTGTCGCTGATAAACTTGGTCCGGTTGGCCCGGACGGGTTGCCAGCCCCTGCCCCTTTCACAATTAATCGTGTCGAAGATGGGGTTCTGATGCACCTTGTCGATGCCGACATGTTTCGCAAAGAACGGCTGAACTTGGCCGACATACTCGCCGATGATTTAGTTTTTGCAGTAGACGAACGGCGGTTGATCCCCGCGACAGTAATGGCGAACGCTTATCCCATTGGTACAGAACCCGGTTTTGCGACCAAGGATGAAGCAACCTTGGCCCTTTCCGGCCCTAAAACATTTTCACCCAGCAGCGAGGACGTCTATGTCGGTGATACCGTAGTCGATATTCATATCCGGTTTGTAGGAAAGCTGGACGGGACCTACGAAATTTCGATGTCTGCCAACCCGGAGTTGGATGGTCAGGATGAAACCGCGAACCTTGTTTTGGATTACAGGGGCGACAAGATCAGAACTTACCGGGCGACCGGTCTTTTGCACTCACCTATTGAAATTTCCGGGGCGGCGACATCGGCCGCTATTACATTTGTGATCGAAGGTATTAGGCACATTATCGAGGGCATTGATCACGTGCTTTTCGTTTTGTGCATGGTCATCGGGGCGGCGACGTTGCCCGCTTTGTTGTTGCGGGTGACGGGCTTCACATTGGGGCACACAGTTACACTTATTGCGGGTTTCTTTGGGTTTGCGCCTTCTGCACCATGGTTCATCCCCGCTGTCGAAACGGCGATTGCTTTGACGATAATTTTAGCTGCAGCCGACGCCGTGTTCCAACGACCGGAGCGCGCGCAATCAAACACTGCTGCCGTCACAGTGACAGCCGCGATAGGATTGCTGCACGGATTTGGGTTTTCTTTTATGCTACGCAATATTCTTCAGGTGGATGCCACAAACGTGTGGCAAAGCCTGCTGGCATTCAACCTGGGCGTCGAATTAGGTCAGCTTTTCATCGTCGCAATGGTATGGCCGCTGGTGGTATTTCTTCGCAGAATGCCACCGAAAGTTTGGATTGGCGCGCGTGGCGTCGTAGCCGTCTCGGTTTCTGTCATCGCAATGATTTGGGCGTTTGAACGCATCTCGGGCGTTTTTGCCTAAAGGTCCAATGCTTATCGCGGGGAGCAAACCCTGTTTTTGATGGTTCGTTTTAGGAATGCCCCACATGTACATTGTGCCGCAATTTAGCGGCAATAACCCTTTGAGTATTTAGATTCGAGAGTACCGCGCTTCCATTTCATCATAGAAGTCTTTGTTTACGGCCCCCTGCCGCATTTCAAACCGTGCGACAGGACCGCTTTCATCCATTCGACCATCGGATTTCAAAATGGACAAAGCGTCGTGCATTCCTTTAAGCGCACCCTGAAGCGCCACGTTAGCATAAAGGACCAGGCCAAATCCCATCTGATCAAGCTCGTCAAAGTCAATAATCGGGGTTTTACCGCCTACAACCAAATTGACCAATTGCGGCGTTCCGATAAGCCGTTTGGGAATTTCGCGAATTTCATCGACAGTTCGCGGGGCCTCAACAAAGGTAATATCTGCACCGTCTTCGATAAAGGCCTGCGCACGCTCAATGGCTGCATCAAAGCCTTGTGTCGCGCATGCATCAGTGCGTGCCACGATCAAAAAATTGGAATCCAGACGCGTGTCCGCGGCAGCCTTTATCCGGCTGCGTGCTTCGTCCAAATCGACCACATCTTTTCCGGAAAAGTGCCCGCATCGTTTCGGATTGATCTGGTCTTCGATTTGAATTGCGCTGGCTCCAGCTCGTTCTAATGTTCGCACAGTGTGATGAACGTTCAGCGCGTTGCCAAATCCTGTGTCAGCGTCAACCACAATTGGAAGGTTTGTTGCGTTACGAATAGCAGAAGTGTGGTGAGCAATCTCGGTCAGCGAAACAAAACCGAGATCTGGCATGCCGAGGTAGGTGTTAGTCAGGCCGGCACCTGAAATATAAACAGCCTCAAATCCCAGTTGATCGATCACTCGAGCCGCAAGGGCATTGGCTGCGCCCGGCATTAGGATTGCTCCGCCCTGGTTCAGTCGTTCGCGAAATGCTTTGTTAATTTCATGGTTCAGCATCGCTGCAAACTCCTTTACGGCTGTTTCGTGTTCCTCCCTACGAGCGTGGCTCACCTCTGGCAAGAGATGCAGTTTTCCGTTCTGTCAGGTGAAACGTACCTTTCAGCCAGAGGACAATCCACGCGCCAGACTTTCCAAAAGGGGGATTGCGTTCGCTCGCGCCTCTTCATCAAATCTGTTGACTAGGCCCGAGACTGTAAGGGCGCCCATAAGGTTACCGGACCCGTCAAAAACCGGAGTCGCAATCGAAGAGATATTCGGGTTGGTGTGGCCCACTGAGCTGGCAGTTCCATTTTTGTTGAACTTGCTCAAATCGCCGACATCTTCGCCCGAAAAATGACTCAGGACCAAACCAGACGCTCCGGTAGAAAGTCGTAAACGCATCCTCTCCTCTACATGGAACCGCAACAGATTTGGGGAATTTTCTCTGTATAAACAGATACGTTCATTACCATTTCGCACATAAAATGAAGCCGTCTCACCCGTAGCTTCAACAAGGATTTTAAGCGAAGGCGCAACATGTTCCCTTTTGGTAAAGTCGCGCCGAAAGATGAGCCCAAGACGCCAAACACTGGGCCCGACACTGAATCTTCCGTCTTTGTCCCGTCGAATGAAACCGTAAATATCCATCGAGTTCGTCAGCCGCAGTATTGTGCTTTTATGCAGACCCGTTTCCTCAGCAAGTTCTGCTAGGGACATGCTTGGCCGTTGCGTGGAAAATGCGCTCAGGATCGACATCGCGCGTTCTACAGATTCGGTGCGATTGGCTGTCAAATGTGTTTTACCAGGTGAAATCAGTCCCCAAACATCTTGCTGCATTTGGCCCGGACTGTCTAGTTAACGGCAAATTCAGGAGAATGGCTTTGCGATTTAAGAACCTAGTAGGAACCCAGTATCGAGCAGTTGACTACTGCGAGATGATCGGCAGCGGGTACCGCAGCCTGCCCTATTCGCTAAGAGTGTTGGCTGAAAACGCTGCCCGGCATTCCCAGGAAGGCGCTGCGGCGCATGATGTTCTGGCAAGAGACGGTCAGGCGGTTCCATTCCGACCCGCCAGATTGCTGCTACACGATATGTTGGGAATCCCGGCCTTGATCGACATAATGGCCATGCGAAACAAGCTGGAAGAACAAGGCGGCAATCCAGCAAAGGTCGACATGAGCCTCCCGGTTGATTTGGTCATCGATCATTCGATGTCGATCAATCATTGGGCTGACAAGTTTGCCCTCACTAAAAACATGGATCGCGAATTCGAGGTTAACCGAGAGCGTTTTGCCTTTCTCAAAGCTTGCGAGGCTCGATTCCCGAGGCTCAGGGTTATTCCGCCAGGGGGTGGGATTTGCCATCAGGTAAATTTGGAATACTTGGGCCAGACTGTTGTTCCTTCCAACGAAGATCCCGGCATTCTGATCCCTGACTCTTGCCTAGGCACGGACAGTCACACCCCTATGATCAATGCACTTGGTATTATGGGCTGGGGCATTGGCGGGCTTGAGGCCGAAGCGCAGCTATTTGGAGAGACAACACCCGTAAACGTTCCGCAGGTTATCGGGTTGGAAGTCATAGGCAAACCGTCGGATGACGTTACTGCCACGGATATCGCACTCGTAATTGCTGAAAAGCTTCGGAAAATTGGTGTTGTCGACACTTTCGTTGAACTTTTCGGCAGCGGCTACAACTCTCTCAGTGTCGCGGACCGTGCCACGATCGCGAATATGGCGCCGGAATATGGGTCAACTATGGTGTTTTGCCCCGTTGATGCACGCACTACCGGATATCTGCAACAAACTGGCCGGGGTCAGAACGTAGCCAGAACCGAAGCATACTGCCGATTGCAGAACCTTTGGGTTGAAGAGGTGGACCTCAAGATCGAGTATGAAAAGGTAGTTACGCTTGACCTCAGCCAAATAGGCCGTTCCGTATCCGGCCCTTCCCGCCCTGAACAACGTATTGATTTGGCTGCTGCGACTGACCGCTTGACTCTCGACGGCGAGGTCGAACGTCGAGTCCCTGTGCCGGGAACCGACTATGACATTGGCGACGGTGATGTAATTATCGCTGCGATCACCAGCTGCACAAACACCGCGAACCCGCGGAATATGGTGCTGGCCGGTCTCTTGGCGCGAAATGCGGTGGCACGTGGTCTATCGGTGAAACCACACGTAAAAACGTCGCTGGCACCCGGATCAAGGGTCGTCGCAAAATACTTGTCGGATAGCGGTCTGCAAGACCCGCTTGATGCGCTGGGTTTTGAAGTGGCCGCTTTTTCCTGTTCGACTTGCAATGGCATGTCCGGGCCGCTGCACCCTGCCCACGAAGCGGCAATCAAAGAAAATGACATCAAAGGCATCGCGGTATTGTCGGGAAACCGAAATTTTGCTGGACGCATCCATCCTTTGGCCTCGCGTAATATGATTGCGTCACCGCCACTGGTCGTAGCCTATGCCTTGATGGGTACTATTTTGAAGGACATCACATCTGAGCCTTTGGGTTTGGACAAGAACGGTGAACCAGTAATGCTGACCGATCTCTGGCCTTCTGCGGACGAAGTTGCGGAGATTGTTGAAAAACACGTGACACCTGAAGAGTTTCAAAGCAATTACTCTTCCATTGGCGAGATCAACGACAAGTGGAATGCTTTGAAGGTTGGAACAGGCACGTACGATTGGGCTCCTTCGACCTACGTTTCATTCCCACCTTTTGTTAAGGATATTCAGTCGGCAAACTCCGGCATCGCTCAATTGAAAGGCCTTCGCCCGCTCGTCATTCTTGGCGATAGCGTAACGACCGATCATATTTCTCCCTCTGGCATTATTACTCCCGAATCCGAAGCGGGGCAGTTTCTTCAAAAAAGCGGCGTTGAACCCCGAGACTTCAACTCCTTCGGCACTCGCCGAGGCTGTTCAGACGTGGTCATTCGCTCGACTTTTGCCAACTACAGGCTGCGTAACGAAATGACACCGGACCGGGAAGGATCGTGGACCCGGATTGAACCCGATGGTCAGGTTGCAAGCATCTACCAAGCTATTGAAACCTATTTGGAACGGGGTCAAAAACTTGTCGTTATCGGAGGCAAGGAATATGGCTGCGGGTCTTCTCGCGACACAGCAGCAAAAGCCCCATGGTTGGCGGGCATCCGGGCGGTTATCGCGGAAAGTTTTGAACGCATTCACCGCTCAAACTTAGTTAACATGGGGATTGCCCCCCTTTGTTTTCTTGACGGTGTTAACAGAAACACGCTTCGGTTGGATGGTTCAGAGACTTTCGACATCGATCTAAACGAAGATCTGACCGGAGCCACCCTTACAATTCACCGCAAAGACGGAAGCATCGAGACTACGCCTTTGGACCTGCGGCTATACAACGAAGGGGAACGGGCGACTTTTGCCGAAGGCGGCTTGTTGCCTCGCGCGTTCCGAAACTTCTTGGCCGGAGCAGCATAATGCCTGAACGCTTGCGCGCCGCATTTTATCGCGGGGGAACTTCCAAGGCCGTGGTTTTCAACGGTGCGGACCTGCCACATGATCCTGCGCTCTGCGATCGCATTTTCTTGCATGTTTTGGGC